>NZ_JAVJQP010000031.1:0-41052 GCF_040218875.1 Coleofasciculus sp. D1-CHI-01 | reverse complement strand
GAAGCTGGGGAAGCTGGGGGAGCTGGGGGAGCAAGGGTACATTTTCCCTGAGCAAGGTGATGCCATACTTATGAAGGATGCTACCCCATTTCCTTGCACTTTATCCACTGCCCATAAGCCTCAAAGTATTGATGGCTCAGGATTTCTAGGTTGTGCAGCAAGCCCTAATTAACAATACCCGTTCACTCAATTGAATCGGGTCGCCCTCAACTTAATTCATTGGCTGAAATCCAATCCGCTTTTTTCACCCCCTTTACAACAGTTTGCTCTGCTATGCGGTACATTGTCGATCCCTCTCGCATCCCCCATGGAAAAAAAGCTCCCGCATCCGCTGGCTTCCCCCTTTTGAAGGGAAGAGGGGGATCTGAAGGGGGACTTTGATCTACTGTACTTTATTACAGCGCTTTGCGCTGTATCCCTTGGGTTCTGGTCTTCATCTGTCAATAATGGTGTCAATAAGGCTTAATTAACGTGAACGGTGGAGAACTCGCGAGAGCGAGAAGCAAGCTACATCCTTTGTAAGGGTTTGAGGCTTGTTTCCAAAACAAGCGTGAGCGTGTTGTTTTCTTTTGTCCGACTACTTAGTGAACCAATCAAGCTTTTAAAGTTGCCAAATAAACCTGTAGGGTTTCGATATATTCATCATCAATGATTTCAAACCCATTAGGAACTTGACGACTTTCTTCAATGAATCCATGTTCAGTAAAATAGTAGTCTCGAAAGAGTCCTCGCGTTTTGTAGACGACTTCATGTATAAACCCAGCTTCCTCTAATTCTGCTTCAGTTTTCGGGAAGTTTGCCATACTACTTTGACAAAAGATTAAATATCCGCCCGGATTCATAAATTTCCGGCTTTGTGTAATCATTTCTGTAATAAACCAACGGCGGTCAGGAGTGCCAGCTTTACAAAAAGGAGGATTACACAACACCAGTTCGTAACGCTCTGGTATAGGGTCAAAATGCATCCAATCCTTAACCCAAGCATGACGATAGCTCACATTATTCTCTTGGGCATTTTGCTTTGCAACATTGTTCACGTCCTCACTAATGTCTGTAATATCAATACTCCTCGCACCAAGTTTGAGCGCCAGAATTGCATGAATTCCCGAACCTGCGCCAATTTCAATAACGGATTTGCCACAAAATATATGGGGAACTCGAACCATGCCATTGGCTAAAGCATATCCATGAGGCGTTGGTTTCCAAGCCTCTCCGCTTAAGTTGATTTTGATAACAAAAGGGTCAAAAAAGTATTTGGTTAAGGTTTTTGGTTGGTTGGTAGTTGTCATGAGCAATAATGGGTGGATAAGGACATAGATTGAATTGGCAAAAACGCCAATTTAACAAGTGAGTTAGGCTTCAATTAGTAAGAACTTCAAGAATAATTGAGCTTCCGTTCACTCAATTGACCTGTTTGCAGATTGTATAGATGACATTTCTTGATCGGTAGCGAGTAGAGATGCAATGTAATGGCTTGCTGACTCAGAGGTTTAATCGAATGCCACGCCAGCATAGAATTCATCAGACGGGATTTATCTCCTTTGTGATAAATTATTCTATCAGTTTCACCTAAGCTGAAACGTTGATCATCATGAAGCGTTGGCTGATAGAGAGTTTCTTCAATTGTGCCTTCTACGACATAGATCCAACAATCTTGCTCTTGGTGATCATGAATTGGGCTAGTTTGTCCCTTCTGCCAACATAGAATCAGCAGTTCATATAAGTCTGTGCTGTGGACTAAATTGCGAGTATAAGACCGCTCGTTCCAGGTACAGTAAGGGTCTATACTATCTATGGGTATATCAAGAGACTGAATCAGTTGGTCATAATAGGATAAATTTTTGGTCGCCGGAATACTCAACCCATGAATGAGTTTTTCTAAAGAACACAGTTTTGAAGGGTGGCTTAAATTCATCGCAACAAAGACAACTAAAATTTACAACAAGTGTATGATGAAACGTCTAGCCAATTTACAGTTCTACTAAGTCAATAGAGAAGGGAAGACGGGAGCTGATCACCTTTGTAGGTTCTTAGTTTTCACGGTATGTGACGCAACGAAGGGAAGTAAGTTTTGAGTGAGAGATTGGGAAATTGTGTAGGGGCGGGTTTTACTACTATCTTTTCGGTTTGACCAAGATGTGACTAAACCCGCCCAGACGCGCCATGGCGCGTCTCTACGCAGGTTGATAGACTTCCCGTAAAAAGTTAGTTTTAGGTTGGGTTTCGTTCCTTAACCCAACGCAAGCAGTTTAGCGTAAACATTATAGCGGTTTCCCCTGCAATAAGGTACAACATCTCAGAAATTCGTTTTTTCATGGCTGCTATTGTACTTCATGACATCGTGAACTGCTGTATGTGCTTTCCCTGACATACTCCCAAGCAAGACTCTTGGGGAGGTTGAGCCTCCCCGCATCACCTTACCCTCAACTATAGTAAATACCCGAGTTGGCATTAGGAGTACAGTCAGGGACGATATTGCCGTAGCGTTCATCTAATAGCCAATATCCCTCTAAACCAGACTCATATCCGGTTAAACGCTGGTTCATCTTTTCCTTGATTTCCGCTTCAGAACGGGCGTAATTCCAGAGGCGAGCTTCAGCCATGTTACCGTAAAAATAACGACTACTGTCTCCATCTAAGCTACGACCGATATAAAGGGGAGTATGATTAACGATCAGATTTCCTCCCGTTGGTCCTTCTGCCTTCAGTTCTCCATTAATGTAGGTTTTGGCTGTTGTGCCATCATTGGTAATTGCTAAGTGATACCATTGATTCCATTGAATCGAACCATTGGGCGTATTTGGCGCTCCTGCATTCCAGCCGGCTGGAGTATGGAAACGGTGGTGAACATATCCGGCATTATTTAACCAGATATTAAAATTGCGACCCGGTTTGCCAATAACACCCTGCCAAGCTTCCTTCGGATCACCGGGTTTAAGCCAAACTTCGACTGTGTAGTTCTGCACCCGCAAACTGGCAGCCTCTGAGATGACAAGATAATCATTTTTACCATCAAAACACATGGTCGAATAGGTATCCAGTGTTTCTGGGGTGAGTTCTTCACCAACGGGACTCAAGGTTTTCAAGAAACTCAGGCTGGGGGCAAAAAAGTATTCCCCGCCCTTCATGTGCACCCACAGCTTAAACTTACATTCTGTGGTTGTTGATTCTCCCCAACCCGTGGGCCATTTATGAGTTCCAGCCTGTTGACCAATAATCGGATCAGGACCGGTATTCACATTGACAAAATTATTCTGATTTGCCCAAGACGCTTGCATGAAATTGAACTGATTTTCAATATTCCCCTGGAAGCATAAAAACAGCAATCCTGAACCCGATGATGATTCGCGGGTAATGTCATTTTCCCCATAACTAATCCCGCGACGGGCAATCCGATGACCTCGTTCTGTTTCTAAGGCTTGCTCGTAATTGACCGAAGACCCGACTCGTCCCGTATCTCCACGGGGATTCGTTTTGCGAACGTGAGAATGGAAGGGACATTTTGTGCCTTGGGTATCATCGTCAAAGCCAAAACTATTGGTATCGGATGAGGCAGGTATGGAAGAACGGGTGACGGGTGTGCCATCTTTAAACCGACCAACGGTCATCGCACCGGCTAAATCATTATCCACCCCTAACTTTTCTGCTAGTTGGCGCACTTCTTCATGGAACGCTCTGACATTTTGTTCTAGTTTCCGGTAGACTAAATAACTGCCGTAGCTATCCTCTGTTGTCCCATTGGGATCTTTGGCTAAAACCAAACTCAGTGACGCCCGGGAATCCCATTTTTCAAATTCACAGTTGTTATATTTATCTTTGAGAATATCCCGTTTCAAAAATAGGGGCTGACTCACCCCATCCACATAACCAAAATGTTCAATGGGTTGATTTTTCTCGTTTCTGAGAACAAACCCATCTTCCCGATTGACAATATCTGCTATCTTGAGCAGCTTTTGGGACATGCGGTTGACTTCTTGGAGTAAATCCACCACATCATCATCTGCCATCAAGACTAAGGCATGAATTTCATCCTGATATCCCGGTTCCCATTCTTCTACAACCGGATCACCCATCAAGTTCCTCACTGCATCGTTTTTCATGCCAAAGCGAAACGGTTGATCCTTGGGCGTGCGGAAGGGTTTAACTTCTAGATATTCATAACCAAACCGAGATAAAAAGAAGTTGGCAAAGAGACTTCCCTTGGCTTTGTACTTGCGGTAAAGTTCAGCTTCATCAGCCTGTTGCTTCGCCGAGGTCACATATTTGCGGGTAAACTCTTGAATCCATTTCTTGGCGGCATCGACTTGATCGGGTTTAAATTTTAAGAAGAGATGGACACTATGTTCTCGTCCATGTCCTTTAAGAATATTGCCTTGTAAGTCGGTGAGTAAGGTTTTGTACTTCTCGTCGGCTGGGTCAATGCCATACTCATGAACTGTGCTTAAATCTTGGTCAGTTAGTGCCATGGATATACTCCTGATTTTAAGGTGGGAATGACACTGCTGCCGTTATTGGCAACGGCAACAGTGCAGAATTACAGATGAAATGAATTTACGCTTCTAGCTTCACCATTGTGGCTTTAGACGGCTTACCGATGTCATTGACATAGAACATCATGTAATAGCCTGGAGGGTAAAGATTCGCGTTTTCCGGTGCGGTGAAACTAATCGCCGACGGTGTACCAAGAGCAACGTTATTAATCGTTGCTGGTGCTAACAGTTGTCCGTAATCTAAACTGTGGGTCACTGTTCCCAATTTCACCAGAACCAGTGAGCCATCTTGAGTGGCATCTTTGACGGTGATGCTGCCAGATTCACCATAGTTTAAAGTGGCAGGTGCCTGGGTAATTTCTGGACGCGCCCCGGGTTTAAACAGATAGGGAGGGCTGAAGATTTCGGCTTGCCAAATCTCTGCCGGAACAAAGGGTAAGGGGTCTTCTTCTGCGAAGTAACTATTTTTCGGGTCAGCGTAATAGTTTTTCAGGAAGCTGTCATACTCAGCCTCAGAATTAACTTTTCCTGAACCCTTGGGTTGATTGGGTTTATCGCTGAGTTTGGCTAGGACGTAGTAGTCATCGGCATCAGGTAAATCATCAACCCGAACCTTTCCATCTTTTGTCCGTGCCGCCCGACGGGGATTACCACCAATGCTTAAAACACGAGCATCGGGTAACAAGAGCGCCCCATTATGATAAAGCCGGGGAAGCTGAGCTGGACTCATGGATTTCGTCGTATAGCCCCCTGGTGCATTCTCATCGGGTGTCATCAGCACCGGTTCATAAATGGGATCATATTCGGCATATTCACCCCCATTAATCACCAAGACTTCTTTTGTGGGTAGAATCACCGCCATATTCATGGCGCGGGGTTGATCCAAAAAGTTGTCTATAGCTTCCCATTTCCCATAGGTTTCACCTGAATTTTCCGGGGAAATCCAACGTTCCAAGCTGGTGGAAATCCGCGCACCTTTTGCCTTGAGTGACTCATTCAAGTCCGGGAATTGGGGCCAGCCGTAGGCAATGCTATTCGTGTCTACCAAACCGCCTACCAGTAGCACATCACCTTGGTAATAGGGGTCAAGGAGTCCACTTCCATACACCTTAGACAGTTCCTTGCGGTCAGCTGCTACGTCAAATTTGACATCCAATTTGCCATTACCGTCATCAATGACGGACATCAAATAACTCTTGTTACTGGCGTGAATTTCTAAGGGGAATTTCCCTGCACCATCACCCGTAATCATTAACCGACCATCGGCAGTGGGAAAGATACGGGGATAAACATCGATACTATCGTAAGCATCGATTTTCTTGGTAATTTGTTTGCCGTTGTACTCGTACTTGTCTTCGTATTCGACTTTGACATTAAAGGGACTGTCTTCAATGTAGTCGAGGTCGATGTAACTCAGTTTCTTGGTTTTGGGGTCATAGATTTCAATCGTGTGAGCAATCTGACCCGGTTTACCAAATTTCAGTCCAGAGAAAATGACAATTTTGCCATCGGCTAGGGGGACTAAACTGGGATACCAACGTCCCTCATTGAACAAACCAGCGGTTGTCCATTTGTTTTCTTTCCAGTTGTAGATGTTGGTTTGTTTCGAGCCTTCAAAGTTTTCGCCGGGATAGTAGCGATTTGTGCCACTGACAAACAAGACATTTCCATCTAATAGATGGACATGACCAGAACAGAAGAGATCATTGCTTTGACCATTTTGGACAGCGGGAGGCGAATCGATGCGTTGATAGGTTCCCGTTTCCGGATCAAATAGAGACGTATTGTTGACGACATCATAATCCGTCGAATCAACCCCATCACTAAACTCAACTTTATCACCGTTTTTGATCAGGGTATTCCGATTACTACTACCGTTAGCAATCAGGACTTTCCCATTGGGCAGAACCGCTGTATGGACAGCTTGCATCCAATCGTCTTGGTTCGGGGGTAAGGGAACAGTTTCCCATGCACCGACTTCAGCTCTGGGATCATTAGCTTGACCGTAAATCGTAGCAATGAATTTAGTCCCATCCAGATCAGCGTCTTTTCTCGGACCGACGACAAAATCGACATCAGAGCCTTTCTTGACAGTAGCCTTGATATTGAAATTTACGCCCTGACTGTCATTCCCTTCAATCTTTTGTGACCAAATGCGCTCACCATCGACGAAGATATAACCTTTGATGCCATCACCACCGAGTTCGGCTTTTGCTAGTTGACCGCTAATGGTGATTTCACCATCGACTTCGCTTTTCCAGCGGCGAATGGGCCATTTTTTGCTACCCGCTTTACTGGGTTTAGCGGATTCTGGGGATAGCTTGGTATTGGGATCAACTTGCCAACTGCCACCCGTGTAAGCGGACATTTCCTCAAAGTAGGGAACGTACAGTTGATCACCAACATAGCCGTAGAACCAATTCTCTTTTCCTTGAGTTCCAGAAAACTCACTAATTGAATCGGCAATTTTCACACTGGGCGCTGCTTGCGCTCGTGCTGGAGTTGGATTGACAATTAATGCCAACAACCCCAGCATAAAAACCGATAGGAAGGCTAGGATTTTCTTTTTCTTCATGAATGATTTAGACTAAAAAACTGTACCAATTTGAGTCGGTAATTTGAGGTAGCCAACTCATCCTTATTTATGTTCAGATTTAGTTAGTATAGGATGTTTTGGCTACCTTTGGGCAAAAAAGTCAACTCATGATGACGACTAATCTAAACAGCGATAAAGTAGATTGTTTTGTAGCCGTCATCAGGTTTAAACGAGATTTTTTTCAAGTTTTTAAGTTGACATTTGCCTCAATTAGGTATAAGCACCGCCGCTACCGGTTGATGCTTCTGCCTTTTCCAAGACCCACCACTCTTGAGCGTTTTCCACGGTCGTAAAATAGCCAGGGTATTTGGTGTCCCGCGTCAATCGTTGATTCGTCCAGTAGAGGTTGGTCAGATAGACCTTATCCCCATAGCGAATCTTGGCATCACCACCATCTACTTTAGTAATCTGCCATCCTTGCATTTGCTGATTGTAGAGAGACCAGTAGTAGCAATTGTGCCGATCGCGAAAAGCTCCCAAGATGTTACCTTGAGCCAATCCCGTTTCAGTTGATAGGATTTGCACGATCGCGTTATGGGTCAGTTCTCCGTTGCCATTTCCCAGTTTCAGCTTCACCTGACCACTGGCGTCCAGCCGAGGGAAGTAATAACCAGAGTGATCAGCGCTGATTAGATACCGCCCATCTTGGCTTTTCAGGTAGAACTCTTCGCCAAATTTGATCGCCTCTTTCTTCGGTTCATGTTTCTGCACAAACTTAACCAAGTCCGCCATGGTGAAGTTATCCCCCTCACCTAAATAAGGCTTCCAGGGTTTGGGTGCATTCACATAAGATTCGGGGTCTTCCTTGAGAATCCGTAGCAATGTCATCGCCACAATCCGACCGCCCACCGGTCCCAGTTTACCGCCATGAGCTTCCGCCTCGGCTAAACAGTAAAACCAAAACGGTGTTTCCGTGAGTCCGGCGTCTTTCACCTTCTGGTGCAGGGGAATCGGATTCACCCCAAACGCCTTGGCGACTTCTTCACCACTGGGTAGACTATAGGACACCGCCCCCCGTAACAGATTCCGAAATGCCAGGGAATTTTCACCCCGATCTTTTGCCGCTTTGGGTACAAAGGGCAGATCATAGAATTCATGCGCCATCCAGGTATCAATCTTCCGCGCATTCTGGGGTTCAATTGAGCTATCCACCTCAAAGAAGAAACGCCAATCCACTATATTTTCAGGAGCGACGGGATTAAACACCGATAAGGCATTACCGGGTTTATCTTTGAAGTTCTCGAACAGGTCTACATTTAAACGATTGGCATTAATGTGGTAGTGGGAACGAGTCAACGTGTGACCAAACCGATAGGCGGCGCCAGCAAATTCTACAGGAATGGTTGGTGCATCACACCAGATTGGATCAGACTTGTAATTGTCACTGTCTAAAACATCCTGTACAGCTTGATCGAGAACCTCTTTGACAATGATTCGGGGCAAGAAATCATGGCGAACAATCCACTGATAATGCCGTTGCACCGCCCGTTTAGCTTTCTCGAATTCCACATCTTTATGTTGGACAGGTTCAAAGATTTCGATATCTTCATTTTCGATTCCCTCCAACACCGCGTTGTGGAATTTCATGAACAGCAACTGTAACTGAGAGATGATGCCGTTTTCATCATTGCGGGATTCAGGAATTAATGCCCGTCCTTCACGATTACGCGGCAGATCATTATCGGGATTGTTGTCACTGCCAATCAGAAAGAACTCTGGGTGTTTACGTTGATAAAGAAAGGGGATGGCTTCCGGTCCATCACCATAGACAGAATCTAAGTCAAATATAGGGGTGCGGATATTCGGGATTGACTCAACATCACCAAACACTTTGTTAAGACCGGAGGTAGTATCAAAGGTGATGTCATGGTCGATAAATTGACCCAAGAAGACGTAGCCATCGGGAATATCACTATCTCCTGAAGGATCTTCATTGTCCCCTTCGTCCATGCTGTTGGCAAGTTTTAGCAAGGCGTCTTCAACATCTTTGCGTTCGACGACTTGACCTTTCGGTAAGAGTCTGCCAAAAAATCCTTGATGTGTACCTTTCTGAGCTGAAGCCTCAAGGAGTTGTTGAAACGGGCTCATCCCGTGATGTTGCGGCATATTTTTTTTTACTACTATACGCTCAATTGTTCCGAGGTGAAGAGAGTTCAATCTCTTCAGAAACACTGTTGAAGATCAAGGGAAAAATACTGTATGTACCTGACGAACTTTGCAATACCCTGAAAAACCTATGCAGGTCGCGTTAACAATCGCGAAAGGCTGCACAGTGAGGTTATTTTCGTTGTTTCGCTTGGGGAACTCCAGATTAAACCAGCCAAGTCAAAAACATCATACTTAGGGAGATTTTTTTAACTCCAGTCAGTTGATGTTATATAGGCATTGTTTCACACATCGATTCATGTAACACAATCACCATTTTTATTTGTAACAAAATTTAATAATTAAGGTATTGGGAAAACATATTAATTATAGATTAATTTGTTCACAACTCATAAATTCATAAGAGTTGGTTGAATTGGGAAAGCAGTAATTCTAAGGCTTTGCCACGATGACTGTAGCATTGCTTTAGTTTACGACTCATTTGGGCAAAGGTTAATTCCTGTTCTGGCAGATAAAAAATCGGATCGTAGCCAAAGCCTCCTGTACCCAAGGGAGCCTTTAAAATTTCACCTCGGCACACGCCCTCCACTTCTGTTGCGATTGTGCCATGAGGACGAGCGATCGCGATCGCACAAACAAACTGCGCCCCTCGATTGGATGTATCCCCCAATTCATACAGCAAACGCTGAATCCGTTCAGCATCGGTTTTCCCGTAGCGTGCTGAATAAATACCCGGCGCTCCGTCCAAAGCATCTACTTGCAAGCCAGAATCATCCGCGATCGACCATTGACCTGTGGCTTGGGCGACACCTACCGCCTTGAGACGAGCATTCGCGGCAAAGGTATCGCCTGTTTCCTCAATCTCGATTTCCGGTGGTTTAAGCTGCAATTCCCAAGGCAAATCACCCAGATATGCCTGCATCTCGCGTAATTTACCTGGATTTCCTGTGGCAACAATTAGGTTGGTCATTTGTTATTTGTCATTGGTCATTTGTCATTCGTCTCATGTTTTTTGTGATAATTGAACGGTTAGGTAGGGGCGGGTTTAGTTATATCAGGGTGAAAACGAAACGTTAGTGGTAAAACCCGCCCCTACACAATTTCCCCATCACCCCCATCACCCCCCATCACCCCCATCTTCCCTATCTCCCTCTGCTTCCTCATCCCTGATTTTGATTTGCCCAATCTTTTGCCCAACTGAGGGTTTGACGAACTTGTTCTGGAGTCGAAGCTTCACAGTAAAGGCGTAAGACGGGTTCAGTACCACTGAATCGAATCAGTAACCAGCTACCATCAGCTAAGCGGAATTTATACCCATCAATGGTTAGACAATCAACAACGGCTTGACCATTAATCTCAGTGGGGGGTTGGGTTTGCAGTTGGTTGAGTAGGCGCGATCGCTCTTCCATTCCGGCTAAATGTAAATCAATGCGGTCATATACTGAGGTATAACCTGTTTGTTCTTGTAAGTGTTGGTAAAGTTGGCTTAAATCCATCCCTGATTCCGCGATCGCTTCCAACAGATATAGGGCAGAAAGTAAGGCATCGCGTTCTGGGATATGTGTCCCATACCCAATACCGCCGGATTCTTCACCACCCAGCAAGACTTGAGTAGATACCATGCGATCGGCAATATATTTGTACCCAATCGGGGTTTCGTGGAGGGGCAATTGATAAAGCTGGGCAATTTGGGGAATTAAATCCGAACCACTAATCGTTTTTACCACTTCCCCTGTCTCTTGCCGTCGGGATGCTAAATGTTCAATCAGAATAGGGATTAGAATTTGAGAACTGAGGAAATTACCTTGTCCATCGACTGCCGCGATGCGATCGCTATCTCCGTCAAAGACCAATCCTACCCGTAACGCACCCTCAGTTTGCCGTCGGTGGGTACGGATGTGGCGAAAGAGTTGAGACAGATAACGGGGCAAAGGTTCCGGCGCACCGCCACCAAATAAGGGATCACGGGAGCTATTGAGTTCCTGAATCGGTACATTTAAAATTTTGCTCAAGCCCCCTGCGGCTGCGCCATGCATGACATCGGCAAAGACAGTCAATTTACCTTGGCTAATCAAGTTCTGAATGCTAGCCAAATTTACTTTTGATCCCAGTGCCTCACAATAACTTGACCAAGGATCAAAGAATTGGATTTTACCTGGCGTTGACGCTAAAGCTGAGGGTTGAGCGAGTTGAGCTTCAATTTTTTGGGTAATTTCTGGCGGAACTGATCCCCCAAATGCCCCCTTCACTTTTAATCCCAGATAACTGGCTGGGTTATGGCTAGCCGTTAGAACCAAAGCCCCTAGAGCATTCTGGTTATTTGCTGCCCAGCTAAATGCCGGGGTGGGCGCGTAGCTTTCAGAAAGCAACACATCAAATCCCAGGGATTGGACAACCTCCGCCGTCTTTTTGGCAAAGGTTTCCGCCATAAAGCGCCGATCATAACCAACAACCACAGTACGGCTACCGCTGGTTTTGCCATAAATATCAGCCAGGATTTGAGTGGCGGCTGTCGCGACTAACGCCACACGCTTCATAGTAAAATCGGCGGCGATCACACCTCGCCAGCCGTCTGTGCCAAACTTAATTTCATTCATAGTCCCTGCTCAAAAATAAGAATAATTAAGATAAAGTGCTAAGACTGACGGCTGGATCTTAGCACCTGTTGCCCCAACTGTCTTGTTGGCTCGCGTTAGGGTTGTTGAATCTCAGAGATTGCCGCTTCCGGGAAATTTGTCAGCAGCGATCGCAGCTTCATCCGCGCCACATAAGGCCAACCCCCTAATTCTTCAATATCTTTGAGCAGCGCATACAGGGTTTGTCGATTGTCGGGTAACGAGTCTTGAAATAGACCATCTCGGATCTCGCGGTGCGCCTCTTCCAGCGTCCGCAGCAGAGCCAGCAGTGTTAATGTATCCCCTTTATGGCTATCGGCTAACGCCCAAATCTCCGTCCTTAGAGCTTGTAATTTGACCTGTAGATCCTGAGCATCTAACTCATCACTAAAATTCATCCTACCCCTGTCAATCTTCGTTGTTTCTTGCCACCCGCTTGATTGAAAGCGTAAAAGTGTCGCTTCCCGTGTACAATGAAGCGAGAAAAGCTAAGGTTCACGCCTTCGGCATCATGTAGGGAACAAGGCTTGAGTAAGCCACCGTTCGATCTACTAAGCGATCACCGATAACCAGCGTGTGACCAAAACTATACCATGGTGTCAACGACCGCACACCTAATCGCCGGATCAGGTGTAGGCTCTTCAAAGCCTGTTGACCATGGGAGTAATCCCAGTGCGGTAATTTTGTCGGGCGTTGCCCACCTGCTTCGCTATCGGACGCTGAACCTCCGGGTTCTCCTCGTCCGCGCCTTTGCCGCATTTCATTTAAGGTGGAGTGAATTTAGGGTGACTTTCGTTGATATGGTAAGGATAGTTGCGGTTTTATTTATATAAACCACAGCCTGATTCACTAACTAATCACCATAAAAAAATTTTTCTTGTTTTAGAGATTGACGATTGAGGTTGACCATGAGGTATCGCGCATTGATTGTTGCCTTTTTGGCATTGTGTCTGGGGGTATTAACGGCTTGTTCGGATGCTGCAACAGCGACTAGTCCTGATCAATTGACCTACGACCAGATTAGAAATACGGGCTTAGCGAATTTATGTCCCCAGCTCTCAGAAACAACTCGTGGTTCTATTCCCATTGAGTCTGATAATTCCTATCGAATTGTCGAGCTTTGTTTACAGCCAACCAGCTTCTTTGTCAAGGAAGAACCGACAAATAAGCGTAGAGAGGCAGAATATATCCCAGGTAAGTTATTGACCCGGGCTACCTCTAGCCTAGATCAAGTTGAAGGTTCCTTGAATCCTGGAGAAAATGGCAGCCTTATCTTTACTGAAGAGGATGGCATTGACTTTCAAGCGATTACAGTACAGCTACCTGGAGGCGAACAAGTTCCCTTCATGTTCACAATTAAAAGTTTGGTTGCCACAAGTCAGCCAAACATGACAAGCGTGAATACGTCTACTGACTTTGAAGGGGAATTTAAGGTTCCGTCTTATCGAGGTGCTGTGTTCCTCGATCCCAAAGGTCGTGGTGTAGCATCTGGCTATGATAATGCGATCGCGCTGCCTTCCAAAGCGGATGAAGAGGAATTCGTTCGCGCTAACGTTAAGCGCGTAGAGACCCGATCCGGTGAGATGTCTCTACAGGTTTCTAAGGTTGATAGCTTCACGGGAGAAATTGCTGGTACCTTTGAGAGCGAACAGACGGCTGATACTGACTTAGGTGCCGAAGAAGAACCTGAAGAAGTCTTGATTCGGGGAATTTTTTACGGTCGCGTTGAAGCTGAATAGGCTTAGTGGTTAGTGCTTCGGTACTAAACTGTCTTTGATCTAATTAATTAGGGGCATGGCGATAGTCATGTCCCTTTTTACAAAAGCCGAACTGTTGTTCCAGACGTTGCATGCAACGTCTCTACCTTACCTGTTCCCTAGCAAACATGAAGAAAGGTTAAGCAAATTTACAAATTTTAACCTTAACTGGATTTTGCACTCACCCAAGACCTTGGTAGACTCAATATGCAGCTCTAAAAAATCGGCGCGGGTCGAGTCACCCCCCAATTGCCATATTCTCAAGTCCAAAATCGTAAGTAAGAGATAACGAGTACAACCAACTATGGTAGATACCCTTAAAAAACCTAGCTTTGAAGAAATCAGACCTGGCGTTAAATCCCCGGCGAAGGACACCATACTGACGCCTCGGTTCTACACGACAGACTTTGAAGCGATGGCGCAGATGGACATCTCGCCGAATGAGGATGAGCTATTGGCGATCCTAGAAGAGTTCCGTGCGGACTACAATCGCCACCACTTCGTCCGGGACGCTGAGTTTGAGCAGTCTTGGGAGCATATCGACGGTGAAACCCGCCGCTTGTTTGTGGAATTTCTGGAGCGT
The DNA here is from genome assembly GCF_040218875.1 of Coleofasciculus sp. D1-CHI-01. Lineage (NCBI taxonomy): Bacteria > Bacillati > Cyanobacteriota > Cyanophyceae > Coleofasciculales > Coleofasciculaceae > Coleofasciculus > Coleofasciculus sp. D1-CHI-01. The sequence goes on along the minus strand of NZ_JAVJQP010000031.1, from coordinate 26,905 downwards.
TCCTGTACAGCAGAATTCTCTGGATTTTTACTTTATAAGGAATTGGGTCGTCGGATCAAAGACAAAAGTCCGGTGCTGGCAGAGTGTTTCACGCTCATGTCTCGTGATGAAGCACGTCATGCTGGTTTTCTGAACAAGGCGATGTCAGATTTCAATCTGGCATTGGATTTGGGATTTTTGACCAAGAATAAGAAGTACACCTTCTTCCAGCCGAAGTTTATCTTCTACGCCACCTATTTGTCGGAGAAAATTGGCTACTGGCGGTATATCACCATTTATCGCCATCTTGAAGCCCATCCTGAAGACCGGATTTACCCCATCTTCCGGTTCTTTGAAAACTGGTGTCAGGACGAAAATCGTCATGGGGATTTCTTTGATGCGATCATGAAAGCCCAGCCGCAAATGTTAAATGATTGGCAGGCGAAGTTATGGTCTCGCTTCTTCTTGCTCTCAGTATTTGCGACAATGTATCTAAATGACATCCAACGGTCTGGTTTCTATCAGTCGATTGGTTTAGATGCCCGCGAGTATGATAAGCATGTGATTAAGAAGACCAACGAAACGGCTGGACGGGTATTTCCGGTGATTTTAGATGTGGAACATCCTAAGTTCTACGAACGTCTAGAAGTCTGTATTGGCAATAACGAAAAGTTAACGGAAATTGTTAACTCCAAAAGTCCAAAGTTCGTGCAATTTTTCAAGAAGCTGCCCTACTATGCCTCTAATGGCTGGCAGTTGCTGAGACTCTACCTGATGAAGCCCATGGAAGTTGCTTCTCAACAGGGCGTAGTTCGTTAAATAACTCAGTTCCAGACAGCATGGTATGATAGCGCGTCTGGAACGACCTCAAATTTGTCTCCGCTAAATTTCGTGACATCTTCCCTCGCTGACATCTTTATTATGGATAGCGGGGGTTTTTTCTGTAATAGTGACAGATCCAGTCATATCATGTTAATTGTTATAATCAGTAATTTTTGATGACTGACTTTTGAAGTTTTTTAATTTTGAATTTTAATCTGCGAATAAACAAGACTTAACGTTGAGTCAATACTATACTAGCTAACGACATCTTCTTCAGTTATTACAGCAGCCCTTGTTAACCCAGTGATAGTATCACTGGGTTTTTTGCCCAGGAGAATTCCCCGGCTGTTTTGCCCACCAACTGCGATTAATAAACCAATGCTCTAGACTTTATTGAGCTTCCGTTGTAGGTAAGTGATCGTTTCTCCTACAGCTTCGAGCTTACCTCTCAGTTTCCACACACTTTCACTGTTTTCTCCTCTTGATTCGATGACATTAAGAGTCCGTTGGTATTCGGTCTGACGCTCTAACCAGTAATCCAAATCCTGACGAGAGACGGATGGAGACTGATCGCTAGAATTACTCAAGGTACTATCCTCAACTCAATACCATGTCAATTCTCACATTATCCCCTTTTTCAAAAAATCGCTGCCATTCTCATTAGCTGGATCAAGTTCTAAGTGGTCGGACAAAAGAAAACTGCATTGTATGAACTTTTGTAAATAGTCCTCAAACCCTTACATAAACGAATGACATAAGACGTAGCTTGCTTCTTTTCGGGCAGTGAGTTCTCCACCTTGAACTTTAAATTGTGTCCACCTACTTATTAGCCACCTTAATTAAACAGTCCAGTTCCCATTGCATCTGAGTACAGACTTTTTCATAGCAAGCATTGACATATTCGCGATCGCTAGCTGCATCCCGACCATACCATTCAAAGACAATCGGCGCACAAATACGAGTGTAAATTTGGACAGGTAAGGGAATATTGGGTAAAGGTCCAATCGCTAATCCCCAGGGTAAACCTAAGTAGATGGGAAACACTTCCGGATCAAGACCAAATAACCAAGGGAACAATCCCCAATCGTGCAATTGTCGAACCTGGTCATAAAAATCAGCTAAGACAATCAACGTATCATGAGCGCCGTGAGAAATAACGGGTATAATCGGCACACCTTCCCGTAGTGCCAGCTTAATAAACCCTTGACGCCCCGCCAAATGGATTTTATTCCGCATGGTATGGGGACGAAAGACATCCTGTGCCCCCCCAGGGTAGACGAGGACACTAGCACCTCGACGCAAAGCCGCGATCGCCATTTTGGGATGAGTCCTGATTGCCCCCGTCTTAGCCGCTAGTCGTGCCGTGTTTGGGTCAATTTTCCAGCCATTGGGGTGCATCAGACCATAAACCGGACGTTCGGTACCAAAACGCCGAAACCAGTCATACATGACCATGATCATATCCGGTGCGACGAGTCCGCCATTGTGAGACCCCACAAATAAGGCGTTATCCTGATCCCGAATGTGATGCCAGCCATCGGTTTTCACCCGAAAGTAGTAGTGGTAAAACCATCCCCATAAGGGCATGAAAGATTGGATGGTTTGGGGATCACGTTCATCGAGTGACCACCCGGGTTTGTCGTTTGGGATTGAGTTACCATTCATGAACGAAACAAAATGTTGGGTTGGGCGGATTCTGACCAAAAGCAGAAGAGTATAAGGTTACTTTTCACGGGATCTGGAAAACATCTCTCCAAACCTCTCTCCTGCTCGGAGTAGAAGAGGCACAACCTGAGTGACTTTCTTCGAGAAACAGGATGACTTGCATCCTTGATAAATATTAACGGAACTCAATGCATAAGGCTCTACTTGCGGTATTCCCAGTCGAAAAAAAAACCCCGAAAAAAAACCCCCCCAAAAAAAACCCCTAGCTGAGCCTCGAAGACACCGCTAGGGGATTCCCAAACAACCTAAACACTAAACAGGAGAATAACGACCACGTTGGAATACGTTTAAGCTCCCTTACTTACCTAGTTTGCACCCCCGAACGGCTTTTTATGTTTAGCTATGATGAAAAGCGTGTAAAGATTTGATGAATTTTTGCCTGATTGAGTAACTCATATCACATTTTGCTCTAGTTGGGGTGAGGGGTAGCACCCATCACAATGCTTAGGGAAATCCTTGGGAAATTGATAGTACAACTCCAGTTTTCCCCAAACATTATGGATACTAACGAACTCCTGCGGCGTTATCTAGCCAAGGAACGGAATTTTCAGGGTGCTAATCTGACTCAGGTTACTTTGAATCGGGCGAACTTAAGCTATAACAATCTGAGTAATACTAATCTCACGGGAGTTGATCTGACGATTACCGAGGTAGAGAAAGCTCGATTGGGAGAGAATGAGGGACTATCTGAAGCCAGCCAGCTTGATTTGCAGCGACGTGGGGCAATCTTTGAAATGACGAGTTTTAGTGTGGGGGGAATGTCGGATTCTTAGCGGATGTTGATGGAAAAAGTGACTCATCCACTCCCAGAAAGAGAGAGTGCCAACATGAGTTGTGCTGATAGATTTCCAAGACACTCTCTCCTCCCTCTCTTCTTTGAGACAATCCTGGCTGGATCAAGCAATGTCCACTAACTGAATCTCAAACGTTAAGTCTTGTCCTGCTAGAGGGTGGTTGGCATCTAATCTCACATTCGAGTCGGTGACATCGGTAATCACCACTGGAATAACTCGCCCGTTGGGTTGTTGAATTTGTAATTGCTGACCGATTTCGGGATTCAAGTCTGGGGGCATTTTGTCTCGTGTCACCTCCAGTACCATTTCGTCTCGATGGGGACCATACGCTTTATCCATGGGAATCATTTCGGTTTTGGAATCCCCAGGCGTCATACCCATAACGGCTTGCTCGAAACCTGGAATGACCTGTCCAGCATCAATGGTGAATTCTATCGGTTCGCGACTCAGGGAAGAATCAAAGACTGTACCGTCCTTTAGTTTACCTGTGTAGTGAATTTTGACGGTATCACCCACTTTCGCTTGTGCCATATTTATTTTCCTTGGAGTTGATCAACACCTCTAGGGTATCAACTCGCGCAAATTTTGCATTATTTCTCTAGTGTGATTAATGAGTCATATCTATCTGGGAGGTGAGTCATAACTCTAAGGAAACTGTAGGGTGAGCAAGGCTAATGAACCGAGTTAATCAGTCTATCGCTTGCCCACCTTAGCTGGCATTCAGCCAGTTGAATTAGCTTACGGAGGTCAGATCCTGCTCAGACTCCTCGGCTTCAGGAGTTGAAGCGGCTAACGCTTCTGGAAGAACAGGGATAGCAAAGTTATAGGGTTCAAAGACTTCTGATGAGGGTGTCTCTGTGATAATCGCTTCAGTAGGTTGGTTATGATCGGCTTTGAGTTTTTTCACAGCGACTAACCCTCCGGCTACGGCGGCGATACCAACACCAGCAATGCCGAATTTTTTGTAGAAGTTGATTTTATCGCCAACGAGACTAGGAGATTCTCCAGAAGCACTTTGGGAAACACCCTTTTTGCCAAACGAACAAGGGAAGGCTTGAGTGGGGCTAATCGTTGCCAGGAATAGGCTACCTGTAACGGTTACGGTAGACAGGAGGCTTGTGAAAACCAGTTTGGATTTAATCATGATTGCTAAGGGATATGTCTAATCAGGGACAAAAAGCTTATCTAACAGTGTACAGACCTGATCCAATTATGGAATCATTATCCGATAGCAATTTCTCATTAAATATATAAATCAAACTCAATGATATCGCTGAGATTCTTGGCAACGCTGTCCAATGACACGTTAGAACGCAACGAGGTATAGGTATTCAGTCGGACATGGTATATGCAGCGCCACCTAGCCGGGAGTACGTCACAATATAAAAATATAAGAACTTCCCTCTCTTTCTATGGACTGGCAAGAACTATCTGGTAGCTGGGTTTTAATTCCGTCTCGTCCCGTTGGCATCGTGCATTTTTTGGGTGGGGCGTTTATTGCGGCTGCACCCCAAGTCACCTACCGTTGGCTACTTGAGCAATTAGGGCGTCAGGGTTACTTGGTTGTGGCGACGCCGTTTCTCAATACCTTAGATCACGTTGCGATCGCCCGCGAAGTCCTCAACCGTTTTGAGACGACCCTCGATCGCCTCAAAGCCACAAGACTACTCAGGAAACAGTATTTACCGATCTACGGTGTGGGACATAGCATGGGGTGCAAACTGCATCTGCTGATTGGCAGTTTGTTTTCCGTGGAACGGGCGGGTAATATTTTGATTTCCTTCAACAACTACCCAGCGAAACAGGCGATTCCGTTTCTGGAACAGTTCAATATGCTGGATCAGTTGACGTTTCTCAAGCAGTTGAATATCAAGCCAGCCTTTGACGTTGAATTTACCCCCTCACCCCAACAAACTAATGATCTGATTGCCCAGCAATACGCCATCCGTCGTAATTTACTGATTAAATTTATCAATGATGAGATTGACCAAACGGCAATCCTATCCCCTGTGCTGCAACAGCGATTTCCGAATATGGTTGTGCTACAAAGGCTACCGGGAAATCATTTAACACCGTTGGGACAAGATGTCAATTGGAAAACGGGAGATTCCTTCACGCCATTCGATGCGATCGGTCAGTGGATGAAGCAAGGGGTTTATCGAGATTTAAATCGATTGAAATTAGAGATTATTCGCTGGTTAAATCCTTTGGCAGTGGGGTAAATTGATATTGATAGATCAGTAGTCGGGCAAAAGTAGAGTTTTAATTGTGTCCACCCACTTAATTCATCAAATAAACTGTGCCGCGCTACTAAGCTGTCATGCATTTAAATTGGGCATGGGTAGCGAGCAAGATGCTCAATGTAGCGAGCAAGATGCTCAATGTAGCGAGCAAGATGCTCGCACTACAAGGATTTCGCCATTATTGACATTAAGGTTTATAGCACTACGGGGATACGTTAGGACATTTACAGCGCAAAGCGCTGTAATAAAGTACACTAAATCAAAGTCCCCCTATTTGATCCCCCTTCCGTCCCCCTTCAAAAGGGGGAGACCAGATGTTGCTTCGCTTTTTGTTCCATGGGGGAAACCAGAGGATGCTTCGCTTTTATTGCACGGGGATTTAGGGGGATCGACAATGTACCGCATAGCAGAGCAAACTGCTGTATCTGTTGCCTGTTGCCTGTTGCCTGTTGCCTGTTGCCTTTTCTTATTGTCCTAACCTCAATGCGTAGCGCTATAAATGCCGAACAGCTTAGGTTGTAGGTTGGGTTTCGACTTCGCTCAACCCAACAGAATCTAGGGCTAAAGCCCTCACTACGAACCCAAGCTAATCTACCAAATAAGCTGTGCCGCGCTACTGCCTTAAGCTATCCCACAGTTCCCCAATTAGAATTAACACTTCAATCAATAACGCCAGATTGGGATAAAACAATCCAATCAAGAAGGGAATCAGAAACTTGATGATGATCATTAGCCATTGGTGGGAATTCAAGTGTTTGAATCCCTGGATTAATTGTTGAATCCATCGACAATTTTTGGTTGAACCCATAACCGAACCTTGAACGCTACAGTTCGATGAAATCGTCCGGTTGATAGCCGCAAGCAACAGGCTTGGGGTAAAGGCTTTAGAATAAAGACTAGGTTTGGAGTTCTATCACTTCCGGTTAGGGAAAACACCTCCGGTTTTCCTGAAGTTGTTATCAAGTTTTACAGAACTCTCTGGGTTCAACGCATGACAGAGTATAGTAAAGGTCGAATCGTTCAGGAGAATGCCAAGCGTATATTGGCGGCGTTGCTGGATGTCGCTGATGGAACCTTAGAGAGGCAAAATTCCACGAAGAAACCTCTGACTGTTCGCCCTCAAACTGATCCGCCGAGATTGTTTGTTACTTGTACGATTCCCTCTCTGGTGGAATTGACCGAAAATGATCAGGCTGAGGGTGGGTTGACTGACAAGCAGGTTAGAAAAAACTGAATAGAGAGAATTATATGAACAATAAACAATCAATAATCGATTTACTCAATCAAGGAGCTAATGTTTGGAATAAATGGAGAGAAGAGAATCCTAAAAAACTATTGCATTTCAATGTAATAAACCTACGAGGTGCAGATCTAAGTAATAGAGATCTCAGTGGAGTTAATTTACAGGGAATTGATCTGCAAGGAGTAAATTTTGAGAATACAGATTTGAGCGGCAGCAATCTCTATGATGCAGATCTCCATGAAGCAAACCTTAAGGGCGCGAAATTTAACAAAGCAACTCTCAGTTCTGCAAAGCTTTTGGAACTCGATCTCAGAGGTATAAACTTCAACGAGGCAAAACTTGATGGGGCAATACTCCAACAAGCTAATCTCAGCCGTGCTAACTTTAGCAGGGCAAATCTAATGAATGCAAATCTTGATAAAGCTGACCTTAGTGAAGCAACTCTATGTGATGCTAAGCTATGGGGTGCAAATCTAGGTGAAGTGAAGCTCTGTGGGGCAAATCTTACAGGCGCACAACTGCACAGAGCGGATTTACTTAAGGCAAATCTCACAGGTGCAAATCTTACCAACGCAAACTTGGGCGGTGCATGGCTCAGAAAGGTGAATTTTAGCAAAGCAAGACTTCAAGGAACATGTACCTGTTATCTTTAATTTTGAAAAGCCAGTAAGCCACACCTTTATTGAAACTGTATCTACTCTAGCGCACATGGCTAAATTTGTAGTCGCTGACGTCACTGATCCCAAGATTGTTCTTCAAGAGCTACCTCATATTGTATGTTCAGTTGCAGTTCCAGTACTTCCTTTATTAGAGAAAGGATCAAATGAACCAATTACCCTACCAGATCTGCGGGTAAACCACCGTTCATTGCTTGATACGTGTCGGTATGAAGATATAAATGACTTGATTCAGTCCTTTGATGAAAAAGTTATGGCTTCTCTACAAACAAAAGGTGAAGAATTAAGTAGAAGGAAAGCAGAGGAACTTCTGAAAAGTAAAGAAGTGCAGTAAAGATTAAAATACTGACCGATTATCTGAAGCTAATCCACATAATTTTTCCGAAATGATTGACTCACAGCAAACAACTCAACCTTGCTTATCGGATGCAGCTAAAGAAAGTTACGGCGATAACTTTCAGGCACATCTATTAGACCAATACAAACTGTATGTAGAAATGGCTGACCGGATCAGTGCCAGAAGAGGTCAAACGAATAGCTTTTACATTTCCTTGCTGTCGGGGTGGTTGGCTTTTATTTCTATTGGCTTTAACAAAAGTCTCTTCGCAGGCTCTCAAAATATGGTTCTGTTAGCCGTAGCCATTTTGGGACTTGTCTTGTGTTTTTTGTGGCATATTAACATCCGTTCCTATAAGCAGCTTAATTCAGCTAAGTTTAAAGTTATTCATGAGATGGAAAAATATTTACCTTTTTCTTGTTATGCCACAGAAGCAGAAATGTTAAATAAAGACCAAAGTAATATTCAAAAATATTTGCGTTTGACTAACGTAGAAAAATACATCCCGCTTGTTATGGGTTTGCCCTATTTCGGTTTACTTATATACTCCCTTATTAATTTATTGAAATAATTATTTTTTTTTGAACAAATTAGCACAATTTTAATTTTTCTACAGCTTTAACGGTGCAAGATGTACCTTATTAGTGGGTTACAGTGGATATCAAATTATAGGGAGGTTTCCTTAAGTTGTCGGTTGGAGTGACGCAGGAAACCCAACAAAATTAAAGGCTTTAATGGTGTAAGGGGTGCATTGTTGGTGGGTTACGGCGGATATCCCATTAAATGGCTATTTCCTGGATTTAATTCCGCCTAACCCACCCTACTCCTGATGATCATGAAGTTCGCAGAACTTACTTAGCTGTAGTTGGAAAGGCTGGCAAAGACATCATCGAGATTGAACCTATTATCATCCAGCAGTGGCAATGGATTAGTCAGCAAGCAAAAATAGACCAATCTTTGTGGACTACATTTTTACCTGTCCTATATCACCATGCTCAACCTCAAATAATTCAAGAAGCTGTCAATCTTGCCTTGCAGCAGTACCCGGACAATACAACTATTATCTGCATTATTTTTGGCTACTTCCAAGATAATTTAGATTATGAAACCTGTTATCGATTAGCCGATTTTATCAGCCAGTCTCGACTCCATACATCGCAGTGGCAAAACTTGATCTATGCGGCGAACTTCTTTCGAGACTATGGCGAGTTAGATAAAGCCGAGGAAATTTATCAGAGAATTATTAAAAATGCTAAATTCCGAATCAGGAAGTATGGCGATGATATCCAGAAAGAAATTAACTTCGCCTCATGAAACTATGCCCTTCTCTTGCTACTACGCCAACCCCCAGATCCCTACACAGCCATGGATTATCTCCAACCTATCCTGACGAAAAACCCTAAACATGGCGTTGCTCACTGGTACATGGCGCGGTGCTATCAAGCCCAAGGTCACAATTATAGTAGCAAAGGGCGGAAGGTTTACCAAAAAGCCATCAAACATTTCCAGCAAGCGATTAAGTTTGACAATCAGAAAAATGGTCACTTCTGGTATGAATTTGGCTGCTTTTACCGAGATGCGATGCAGAACCCGACAGAAGCCCGCACTTGTTTTGAAAACTCCCTGAACCAGAATATTAATCTTCGCGCCTGTTTGGATTTAGCGGAATTAGAAGTGGCTGATGGTAATTTTTACCGGGCGAGGGTGTTGTTACAACAAGGATTAGCGTTGGTGTCGATTACTCGCCCAGAAAGGGAACAGCGCGATAGGTTAGAGTCTCGAATTAAAGGGATTCAAGCTCAACTTGATGATTAAAAGGATAGGGTTGGGGCTGGATAAAGAATGTCTACTTATCCAAGTTTAATAAAAGTCCGCGTAGGCGGACTTTGTTTGTGTAGCTGCTCCCTTCTATTCGCCAAGCTTTAATGGTGTAAGGTGTTCATTATTGGTGGGTTACGGCGGATATCAATTTATTGGGTTATTTCCTGGATTTAATTCCGCCTAACCCACCCTACATCGATTCTATCTGAGAATTATTGGTGGGTGGCGGTGGATATCAATTTATTGGTTTGTTTCCTTAAGTTTAGGTTGTTGGTTGGGTTGACGCAGGAAACCCAACAAAATTAAAGGTTTTAATGGTGTAAGGTGTGCATTATTGGTGGGTTACGGCGGATATCAAATTATCGGGTTGTTTCCTGGATTTAATTCCGCCTAACCCACCCTACATTGATGCTATCTGAGAATTATTGGTGGGTGGCGGTGGATATCAATTTATTGGCTTGTTTCCTTAAGTTTAGGTTGTCGGTTGGTTTGACGCAGGAAACCCAACAAAATTAAAGGTTTTAATGGTGTAAGGTTTTCATTATTGGTGGGTTACGGCGGATATCCCATTAAATGGTTTTTTTCTGGATTTAATTCCGCCTAACCCACCCTACATCTACATCGATTCTATCTGAGAATTATTGGTGGGTGGCGGTGGATATCAATTTATTGGCTTGTTTCCTTAAATTTAGGTTGTCGATTGAATTGACGCAGGAAACCCAACAAAATTAAAGGTTTTAATGGTGTAAGGTTTTCATTATTGGTGGGTTACGGCGGATATCCCATTAAATGGTTGTTTTCTGGATTTAATTTCGCCTAACCCACCCTACATCGATTCTATCTGAGAATTATTGGTGGGTGGCGGTGGATATCAATTTATCGGGTTGTCTCCTTAAGTTTAGGTTGTCGCTTGGATTGACGCAGGAAACCCAACAAAATAAAATTATTTGAGCGAACGGTGAGTAAGAAGTGATTCTTGGGAAGCCCCCTGTGTAATCTTCGATTTACGGGGGGAGGATCTCACAGAGCTATCACCAAAAACCTAAATAGGGGGAAGGTCGCCGAGTGACGAGGAATGGCTCGATCCGCCCGTTGACTCCAAGCCAGGTGTGCTATCACAGAATGTTGCCGGAGTTAACAAAATGTTGGAAATCTTAAGAAAATTTGTATCCTAGAAGGATATAGCACTTTAATTTTTATAACGCACCGGTGCAAGAAGACTTCCGACTGATTATTGACTTCGTATCTGTTCTGGCGTCAGCAGCGGCTGGCGGACTCTTGGCATCCTTATGCCGTCAACCCCCGCTCTTGGGCTATATCGTCGGGGGGATGATTGTCGGTCCGGCGGGTTTGGGTCTAATTAAAGAGGTGATCCAAATTGAAACCCTGGCTCAGTTTGGTGTGGCATTTTTGCTCTTTGCCCTAGGGGTAGAATTTTCCCTGGCGGAACTGAAAAAAGTACAAAAGATTGCCTTAGGTGGTGGTGGACTCCAGATCGTCCTGACTATCTTAGTCACCACATTAGTCTCTCTGGGCATGGGTTGGGTCACGTCTCCCGCCCAAGGTGTGTTTTTGGGAGGAATTTTGTCGTTGTCATCCACGGCGGTGGTTCTCAAATGCCTGATGGAACGCAACGAAACCGAAACCTCCCACGGGCAAGTCATGCTGGGGATTTTGGTGGTGCAAGACTTGGCATTGGGGTTAATGTTAGCAGTACTCCCGGCTTTAGACCAACCCACTGACGTGATTGGTATAGCCGTGGGACTTGCCCTATTGAAAATTGGTCTATTTGCGGCGGGTGCCATTGCTGTAGGAATATGGTTGATTCCGTCGTTATTACGATTGCTTGCCCGTACTGAAAGCCGAGAGGTATTTTTACTCGGGGTTGTGGGTTTATGTATGGGAATTGCCCTGCTGACAGAACAGTTAGGACTTTCGATTGAAATGGGGGCGTTTGTGGCGGGGTTAATGATTTCCGAGGTGGAATATGCCGATCAAACCCTAACTTATGTGGAACCCTTGCGCGATGTCTTTGCTGCCCTCTTTTTTGCCGCGATTGGGATGCTAATCGATCCTATTTTTCTATGGACTAACCTGGAATTGATTTTGGGATTGGTTTTGCTGGTTTCGGTGGGTAAAGCTTTAATTATAACACCAATTGTCAAACTATTTGGCTATCCCTTAAAAACAGCAATTCTGGCAGGTCTGGGGTTAGCTCAAATTGGGGAATTCTCGTTTGTGTTAGCCAGTGAAGGACAAACATTGGGATTAGTGCCTCGCCCGGTGTATCTATTGATTTTAGGAACAACGGCAGTGACGTTAATTGTGACACCGTTTCTCTTACGATTAACACCCTTGGCATTGAACTGGTTAGAGAATTTTCCGCCCTTACAACGGTATTTTGAACCGATGGAAACTCCGAAAGCCGTATCACTTAATAGCCAACAGCTAAAAGACCATGTGGTGATTTGTGGGTATGGAAGCAGCGGTAGCAATTTAGTGCGACTGATGCGAGAGCATGATTATCCTATCGTAGTGGTTGAGCAGTCAGAGCAGGTAATTGGGCAATTACGTGACGCGGGAATTCCCTATGTTTACGGCAATGCGGCGAGTTTACACGTTTTGGATAAAGCTGGGGTAGAACGGGCAAAATCCATGGTGATTGTCTTGGCTGATGCCATGAGTAGTCGGTTATGTTTAAAGCGATCGCTAGAATTAAACCCCAATTTAGATATCGTCGTGCGGGCGAATAAGGATCGGGAGATCGAACTGCTGTACCAACTGGGGGCGCGAGAGGTGGTGCAACCGGAGTTTGAGGCATCTTTGGAGTTAGCGACGCATTTGATGTCAGGAATTGGCGTCCCCAATTGGGTGATTCAGCAGGAAATGGAAAAAATTCGCAGTTCCCATTACCTGGATTTGCGCCCGCAACAACCCCAATCTCAGATTGCCCGCGATTTGCGGACGGCGGCTGAGATGATGAATAGTAAGTGGTATGATTTGCCAGAGGATTCTCCACTGACGGGTATGACGTTAGAACAAGCCGATATTCGCCGCTTAACCGGGGTTAGCTTGGTGGCAATTCAGCGGACTGAAGGTGAGGAAATCGATTATCCCGATGCTGGGGTGAGTTTGGAAGAAGGCGATCGCCTTTTAGCGGTGGGTGAACCCGATGAACTCTCTGCCTTTAAGAAATTGGCAGAGGGGGAAATGACAAATCCTGCCACCAGCAGTCCCTGTCAATGGGTGTTGGTACCCCAAGAGAGTCCAGCCCACGGGAAAAACCTGTCCCAACTCCATTGGCGGCGTCAATATGGGATTCAGGTGCAGGCAATCCGTCGAGAAGGGAAGTTTATCCCTTTTCCCGATGGGAATGCCGAAATTCGAGCGCAAGATCACCTGCTATTGTGTGGCGGAAGTTATCCCCTAAATCAATTACAGGAGTGGTTAACGCCCCTGCCTGATAGTAGTATCACCGATGTTCCGCTTCATCAAACTCTGACAAATGACAAATGACAAATGACAAATGACACCTGAGTCGGGGCGGGTTTAGTTACATCTGGTTGCAACCGAAAAGATAGTCGTGAAACCCGCCCCTACAGAGACGCCACATACCGTGAAAAGTCAGGATGAATGACGAATGACCAATGACGAATGACCAATGACAAATTAGGCAAATTCAAAGGGATTTTCGGCACTCTCCTCTGTTTCTGAACTTTCTACTGTTTCATAACTCTCTGCTGTTTCAGAACTCGCCACGGCAGACTCTTGGCGTACTTGTAAGGATCGATTCATGCCACCGCCTCCTTTGGGTTTAATATAGGCGATCGCATGATACCAAATAATAATCGGCTGCTCCTGTTCATCTAAAATACATAAGCAGGATGTGTCTTGCCAGCGCACTCTGCCTGTAAAGATTTCATTGGTGATGAGTTTCAGTTCAACCTCTTGGGCTTCTCGAATCAAGCTTTGTAGTTGACGAACACTGGGTAGATTGGTGGCCAATTCACTCATAATTAGATGGTTAAGCGGGAGACAATAATGGAATTTGAATTTACAAAGTACCACGGTTTGGGGAATGACTTCATTCTGATTGATAATCGGTCAAAGCCAGACCCGCTAATCACTTCAGAGCAAGCCGTGCAATGGTGCGATCGCAACTTTGGCATCGGTGCTGATGGGGTGATTTTTGCCCTACCTGGACAAGAGGGTACTGACTATAGTATGCGGATTTTTAACGCCGATGGCTCGGAACCGGAAATGTGTGGCAATGGGATTCGCTGTTTGGCGCAGTTTCTCGCCGATTTGCAGGGAGTCACCGATTCAAGGGAGTATCAGATTCATACCTTAGCGGGGGTGATTACGCCGAAACTGGAAGGAGACGGCAAAGTTAGGGTGAATATGGGTATGCCTCAGCTTTTAACCTCTCAAATCCCGACAACCTTAATTCAAGGAGAGCAAAAGGTGATTAATGTTCCCTTAGAGGTGGGCGGGAAGAGTTGGCAGGTCACTTGTGTGAGCATGGGCAATCCTCACTGTATTACGTTTGTAGAAGACGTGAGTGCTATTCCCCTAGAACTTATTGGACCTCAATTCGAGCATCATTCAGCCTTCCCCAAACGCACCAATACTGAATTTATTCAAGTGGTGCGCCCAGATTATATCAAAATGCGAGTCTGGGAACGGGGGGCTGGAGCTACTTTAGCTTGTGGTACGGGGGCTTGTGCTTCGGTAGTCGCGGGGGTATTGACGGGAAAATGCGATCGCACCTGCACCGTGGAACTTCCTGGTGGCTGTTTGGAGATTGAATGGTCAGAGGTTGATCAACGAATTTACATGACTGGACCGGCGCAGCGAGTGTTTACGGGTACGATGGAGTGATTGCTGGCGCTAGATTCCCAACTACACTTAGTCGGGGCGGGTTTAGTTACATCTGGGTTAGGTAAGAAACGATAATAATGAAACCCGCCCCTACATGCTCAAAACTCCCTTACCAAGGACTTCCTACTAACTAAAGTAAACGCACCATTAATCAGTGCGGGATTTCCCCCATCACTCGTCTGAAAATATTGTTGAGGTTCAAATTTGCCAAAAAGTTAGCAATTTCACCTGCATCTAAACCAAAACCTTTGAGGTTTCTGGCAATAAAGAGCCTACTACGAATCCAGCTTAAGTCAATGAAATTTTATTTAATCTAGTTCTTTCATTATACAACTTAAAAGCCTTAATCCGTAATGGTTGTTCAGCTTTCATGAGCCATCAAGGTGTTGACTTGAATAAGTTACGCATCCTGTCAACACATTAAGAGTGTTATTCTTATACTAAAAATGTGAATTTTTTCTGTAGTTATCGAAACATAAATAACCTAATTTATCTTGATGAACAATGATTCTTTTGTCTCCCCAATTACAACAGCGATTAGCGACTCCTCTGAAAATTGGTTCGTTTGAAGTTAAGAGTCGGGTTCTCCAGTCTCCTCTGTCTGGTGTTACGGATTTGGTATTCCGTCGTTTGGTGCGCCGCTATGCGCCAGAGTCGATGATGTATACGGAGATGGTTCATGCAGCCGGATTGCATCATGTCAAGGGTTTATCCAAAATCATGGATGTTGATCCTAATGAAAAGCCGATTAGTATCCAGTTATTTGACTGTCGCCCCGATTTTCTGGGAGAAGCCGCCCAGAAAGCTGTAGCGGAAGGCGCGGATACAGTGGATATTAATATGGGATGTCCGGTGAATAAAATTACCAAAAAGGGAGGGGGTTCGTCGTTACTGCGAGAACCGGAAACGGCGGTGGCGATTGTCCGGGCGGTGGTGGAGGCGGTGTCTGTTCCGGTTACGGTGAAGACGCGGATTGGTTGGAGTGATGACGAGATTAATATCCTCGATTTTGCCAAGCGGATGGAGGATGCGGGGGCGCAAATGCTAACGTTGCACGCCCGTACCCGCGCCCAGGGGTATAAGGGTGAGGCAAAGTGGGAGTGGATTGGTAAGGTGAAGCAGGTTCTGTCGATTCCAGTTATTGCCAATGGCGATATTTTTTCAGTAGAGTCAGCCGTGAAATGCTTGGAACAGACGGGGGCGGATGGGGTGATGTGTTCGCGAGGAACATTGGGGTATCCGTTTTTGGTGGGAGAAATTGACCATTTTCTGAAAACGGCGAAACGGTTAGCACCACCGACTCCGGTAGAACGGTTAATCTGTGCCAAGGAACACTTACAGGCTTTATGGGAGTATAAAGGCGATCGCGGCGTTCAGCAAGCCAGAAAACATTTGGCGTGGTATACTAAGGGTTTTGTGGGAGCCAGCGACTTGCGAGATCAGCTAAGTCGCATTGAAACGGTGAAACAGGGGGTGACGTTGATTGACACTGCGATCGCGAAGTTGTAATCTGGGCATGATGGCAAGCCAAGTTCAGTCCTGTCTCACCGGATAAGGGGACAGGCTTGTTCCCATGGGAATTAATCGCTACTATGGCAACAGTCGTTAAAATATTTCAGATAAATGTGTCCAACGATGCCATTGATGGGCAGATAAAGTAATGCAAAACCAAACGTAAAATAGAGATGTATCGGTAGGGTTATCGACCAAAAGTTACACCGTGGACTTATACCAAGGCAGAATTACTGATGGGTAGGTTTGTCTAGGTTTTTAGAAGCGGTTAAGCCACACTAGCTGTTCCCCGTACAAGTGGGGAAGAGTGAGCGCAGACCTCACTATACAAGCCGTAAAGGGAAAGACTACGAGTACCTTGAAAGCATCTCTGAGCGCCCATTTAAGGGATTCAGAAGCTTAGGCTTACCCGAAGCGAGAAGCGTTAGAGCGTCACTCAATCAACGCTAGTAATGGTCAAAACTGTTTAGGTGTTTGCTCTACTTTCATGAGTGAAGCCGTCTCAGTTACTTTTGAATTACTGTTTAGTCCAGGGAGTGTAGTCTAAGCACAGTCACGATTGATCAGTATCGCTGCTGGTCTAAATACGCTAATTTTGTTAGAGATCGAGTTGGATGATTATTATCATCCATTACTTATTGTACGCTAGAAGGAGGATATAGTATGACCCAAGTGGTTGTAGGCGAAAATGAAGGAATTGAGTCAGCGCTGCGCCGATTTAAGCGGCAAGTGTCCAAAGCAGGAATTTTTGCAGATATGAAGCGCTTGCGCCACTTTGAGACGCCGATTGAAAAGAAAAAGCGCAAAGCAGTAGCTAGACGACGTAAGCGGCGAGTCCGCTAAGCAATTTCTCAATACCTTTTCATCCAAATAGACATTCCAATCGGGATGTCATGTGGTGTATTCGCAAAAACCACAGGAATAGTTTGTCAGCCGCCAGTTAGTCCTGACGGCTGATTGAAGTATTTTATCCCTTTTTTCCACCAAAACTCATATCATGTCTGGTTGAATACTTACACGTTGGTGAAGACAAGGCAGAAGGTTCGCCGGGAAGGAGGAAGGGGGGAGACAAGGTAAAAACATTTACCTCTGTTTTATAACAATCCCACAAAATGAAGTGGTCCTTGACCACTAATTAACTCCAAAACTAAAGCTAGAAAGCCAATCATCGCCAAACGACCATTCCAGACTTCAGCCGCCGTTGTCATACCCCATTCCCAACGTTCTTGGGGATACATTTTAACTTTTTTGCTGGGGCGCACAACTTCGGCAAATGTTCGTGGCGGCGTGTTTAAGGCATCTACGACTAAGGTGGCGAGGGATTCAATAAAAACGGGATGGGTATTGAGTGCTGGAACTCGCTGGAAGTTGTCAATTCCAGCTTCTTCTGCGATTTCCCGATATTCAATATCAACTTCTTGTAACGTTTCAATATGTTCAGATACAAAGCTAATCGGGACAACCAGCAAGTCTTCGACTCCTTGATTCCCTAACTCTTTCAGTGCATCTTCAGTGTAGGGTTGCAGCCACTCCACAGGACCTACCCGACTTTGATACGCCAGGGTATGAGGGTTGGGGCGATTGAGCGTCTGCATAATTAGATCTGTGCAATGCTCAATCTCTTGTTGGTAGGGGTCTCCAGCTTCTGTGACATAGCTACTGGGAACACCATGGGCGCTGAAGAAAATATGAACAGCGTCAGGATGATCAAACCGTTGCAGTTCCTGATCAATTAAGTCTGCCATGGCTTGCAGGTAGCCCGGTTCTTGATACCAAGAGGGAATGACCGTGTATTCCAGTTGGTTGAGTTTAGCATCGTCCTGCCAAAGTTGTTCCAGAAGCCGGAAACTGGAACCACTGGTACTGATGGAAAATTGGGGGTATAGGGGTAAAATGACCAGGTGTTCAATGCGATCGCGTTTAACATGGGCGATCGCTTCCTCGGTGAAGGGATGCCAGTAACGCATACCCACATAGATATTCGCCTCTTGCCCCTGCTGCTTTAACGTCTCCTGTAAAGCTTGGGCTTGGGCTTCAGTAATGTGCCGCAGCGGTGAACCTCCACCAATTTGGCGGTAATTCTCTTGCGACTTCTTTGCCCGCATTGTCGAGATGAACCAAGCAAGGGGCTTTTGCATCCACGAAAATGGCAGGCGAATAATTTCGGGATCGGCAAATAGATTAAAAAGAAAGGGGCGGACATCCTCTAAATTATCCGGTCCACCTAAATTAAGTAATAATACCCCAACACGACCCATAGCAACCACGGCATTCCAAATATTTCATATTTGTTACTGATTTTAACAATATATGCTGGTAATGGTCTGAGTTTTCCGGAAAAAATCTAGATTCTTGATCCTAGCAGAACTATGGCAACCGTATTAAGACCGTTGAGTTATCAGTATCAGTGGCTATATGACACGATTTCTCGATTAGCCGCCACCAGTGTGGGTGGAGAACGGCGATTCCACCATCTGCCTTTGCACGGCTTAACAATTGACTCAGAAACCCAAGTGTTAGACCTTTGCTGTGGCGGGGGTCAGGCTACCCGCTTTCTGGTGGAGTATTCCCAGAATGTCACAGGACTGGATGTTTCACCCTTATCGCTGCAACGCGCCGAAAAGAACGTGCCTCAAGCAAAGTATGTAGAAGCCTTTGCCGAGAATATGCCGTTTTCGGAGAATCAGTTTGACCTGGTGCATACCAGTGTAGCACTCCATGAGATGCCGCCGTCAGTGTTGCAGCAAATTCTTCGAGAAGTGTATCGGGTGATCAAACCCGGTGGTGTGTTCGCGCTGGTGGATTTTCACAAGCCGACGAATGTCTTATTTATGCCGGGAGTCGCCCTGTTTCTCTGGTTATTTGAAACGGAAACGGCGTGGCAATTATTGGAGACGGATTTGGTGAGATTGCTGAAGCAGACAGGGTTTGCATCCTGTGAACAGCGTCTCCATGCGGGGGGAAGTTTGCAGGTGATTCAGGCAAAAAAGTGAGCAGTAAAAGCAGGGTTTGTAGGGGCGGGTTTAGGGACTTTCGCGCAGGCTATGGATAATAACGTTTGTGCAAAACCCGCCCTGACCTGACCCCAATGAATGATGCCGATTTTCTTGAGCATGATAATTGAGGGGTGGTGGTAGAGCGATCGCGCTTAAGAGATTGTTCCACCCGTTGGCGGAAAATGTCAGTGGGGGCTTCTGTCCAATTGGCTTCCCAGTGAAGGGCGTCGAGAAACAATTACACAAGCTGGGCGAATGGAATTCGCAGCTACACAAACAAAGTCCGCCTTCGCGGACTTACAACTTGTACTTTATTGGAAACCAATAAGCTGTCACGCATTTAAATTGGGAATGGGTAGCGAGCAAGATGCTCGCATTACAAGGGTTTTGCAGTTTCTGACATTAAGGTTTAAATGAATAACAGCTTAGAAGCAGGTTTTTACATATAAACACGATTTATAAACACTATGAATAATTGAATTAATCAGTTAGCCATTAATTCCCAAGTAGGAATTATTGATTTATGTCGATGATGAATCGGCTGATTTCTGATGTAATTAGCTACCTGGTCAAGATTATTATGGCTAACAGTGAATGCGCCGTAGCTGCCTTGCCATTTGAAGAATTCCCCTGGCTTGATTTCATGGGTAACTAAATGAGAAGAACTTCCTTTAACTTGTTTTATCAAGTCGGAAACCGCTATAGTAGGGAGAAAACTGATTAATAGATGTACATGATCTTCAATACCGCCCAAAGCAATAACTGTACATTTTAGCTGTTGGCATTCCCCAATAATTGCTGCATAAACTGCCTCCTGGATATCGCTTGTAAGCAAAGGCAATCTATCCCAAGTTGCCCAAACACAATGAAGATACAACTGGGTAAAATTAGACCTCATATTTCTTGAACCCGTCCTTTGGTCGGGACCTGATATATAACCTAGTCCGCGAAGGCGGACTTCGTTTGTGTAGCCGCGATTTCAATCGCCCCCTGAACCGAACCATCACCCCCTGAACCGAACCATCACCCCCTGAACCGAACCATCGCCCCCTGAACCGAACCATCACCCCCTGAACCGAACCATCACCCCCTGAACCGAACCATCGCCCTCACGTCGTATACTCGGCATTAATTTTCACATAGTCATAACTCAAATCACAGCCCCACGCCTTACCCGTACCTGGTTCATTGCCAATACTGACCGAAATTAAAACGGTATCCTCTTTCAAATACGCCCCAGTCGCGGCATTTTTCAAATAAGCACTCGCCGCATCTCGGTCAAAGGGTAAAGGTTGACCCTTATCCATTAGCACAAAATCCCCCATCTGAATCCGCAAGGCTTCTTGGGAAAAGGGGGCACCTGCACGCCCCGCAGCGCCCGCTATTCTTCCCCAGTTGGGATCACGACCAAATATGGCAGATTTCACTAGGGATGAACCCGCAATCGTTCGGGCAATTTGGCGCGCGGCTTGATCATTGGGTGCGCCTGTGACGTGTACTTCCATCAAACACGTCGCCCCTTCGCCATCTCGTGCGATCGCCTTGGCTAAATGTTGGCATACCGCCGTCAGCATCGCCTCTAGCTTTTCAGCATGGGGTCCCATTTCTGTAATCGCTGAGGTGCGGGATTGACCATTCGCCAAGGCAATCAGGGTATCGTTGGTACTGGTATCGCCATCGACAGTAATTTGATTAAAGCTTTTATCCGCCGCCCGACTTAACATTTTTTGCCATAACGGTGTAGCAACTACCGCATCACAGGTAACAAACGCCAGCAGTGTTGCCATATTCGGGTGAATCATCCCTGAACCCTTGGCAATTCCGCCAATTCGTACCGGGCGATCGTCAATCGTGGTTTCCAAGGCAATGGATTTTGTCACCAAATCTGTCGTAATAATCGCTTGGGAAGCAGCATTGGAACCCAGTTCTGATAAGCCTTCCACCAATTGAGGAATTCCGGCGAGGAGGGCATCCATGCGAATACGCTGTCCAATCACACCCGTGGAGCCTAATAAAATAGACTCTGGAGCAATATTCAAGGCTTGTGCCAATGCCTTCGCCGAGTCCAAAGCATCTTGCCACCCGGCTTCCCCGGTTGCCGCATTCGCTTGACCAGCGTTGACTAAAATAGCACGGGCGCTGGCTTTTTTTTGCAAACGCTGGCGACAATAGGTAACAGGTGCAGCACAAACCTGATTCTGGGTAAAGACTCCGGCTGCGATCGCCTCAATATCCGATACAATCAATGCTAAATCTGGCAGTCCTGAAGGCTTAAGTCCAGCTACTATTCCAGATGCACGATATCCTCTAGGTGCTGTGACGCCACCTGTAATTTCCTGCCAGTCTGACATGATTTTTTTACCTCAACCCTGGTAGTGGTTCGAGTAGCGATTATATCAACACTCAGGGTCAATAATCGGTAAATTTCACTTTTGTGCTGTAATAGCTGCGGAAGACCCAGAAAATCTTAAATATACATGGGTACGATTTGAGGGAGCTAAAAAATCGTGGAAATTACCAAGGAATACCAACCATGGTGAATCCTGCCCAATAATAGGGATGGGATAGTTGAGAATCATTCAGGTTTTTTAACTGTTGCGGTAGGCTGACGGTTATATCTGTTCCCACCAGTTGACCCGATTCAATCCGCACCTCTCCCCGCAGCATGGCAATTTGGGCTTGTTGCAGGGCTTTGGCTTTGATGGTAATTTCGTCTTTGCTCAGTTGGGAATAAAATCCTGTCATTAGGGCTAATGTGCCAGCATCATTGACTTTCCAGAGACTGGCGAGGGCGGATTTGACCCCGGCTTGTACGGCTAAACCTGCAAATCCCATCTCGGCATTTTCATCGCCGACAGCGGTTTTACAGGCGCTGAGGGTTAAGAGTTCGACGGTGGGCGGGGCGTACCATTCGACGAGTCTGAGTTCCTCTAATCCGAGTTTCTGGTTCCACAGTTGGATGTAAGCACCTTTCCCGCCGTCTGGGGGAAAGTCGGCGTGGGTGGCGAGGTGAACGATGCTGTAGGGGTTTTGGCGGCGTTGAGTGCGGAGGTTATCCAGGGTAAAGTCTTGGTTTTGGAAGGAGTCACCTGTCCATAAGTTGCCGACAATGGTGGATAGTTCTAGGGGAACAGAGGGTAAATCGTCTTGGGTGGAATTGGAAAAGTCGTCCCTTCCCATTGCTAAAACTTGAGCGTCTTTTAGGGTTTGATAACTGGTATCGGTGAGGCTGAAGCTGGGAACAAACCCGATACTATAGTTTTCAACTAGAAACTGTTGTCCGTCATGGAGGGCGGCGAGGGGAATTAGGCGTAATCCGGCATCCATGGAGAAGATAAGGGTATCGATTTCTAGGTTTTCGATTTCATTTTCTAGGGGAGCAATTAGCCATTTGTAGAGGGTTTGAGCGGTGGGTAAGTAGGCATGGCTGGTGTTATTGTTAATCGCGTGGTTGAATTTCTTTAATTCTTGCTCTAGTTGTTGGCGGTTGATATTGGGGATGGTTTTGGGGATGGGTGGGGTGTCAGGGGTGACTAAAACGAGTTGCAGTTGGTCGGGAAAGGCGCGAACATAGATAACCACGGCTCGTTGTCCGGTTTGACTTTCGATGGTTTTTAGGGTTTCGCGCAGGTTTTCGGCGGTGATTTCTTTATCGGTGATATTTTCGCCGAAGTAGTCTTCATATTGGTCTTCAAAGAGTTGGTCAATTTCGGCAACAATATCATCTTGTTGTTGTAGTATGGGGAGAGAATTGTTGACATTTAGGGATAGAGTATGGGCTGGGTTTTGTGGAATTGTCCAATTGAAACTATAATCTCCGGTTACCGGATCTTGATTGATTTTAGTTTCAGCTCCTAAAATATCTCCAACTAAAAGGGCAAGCGATTCTAGTGGATTAGTCTGTGAACCAGAATTGGGATTTGTTTCAGAACCAGGATTTGAACCAGAATTGGGATTTGGACTGGGAGTGCGAGGAGCAGTTATAGGATTGAGATCAGGTGAGGGTGGCGGTGATTTAGGAATGGATATAATTTGAATCTGATCTGCATCCTGTTTATGAGTGGAATAATAGGCTTGAGTTGGCAACATTGTATTCTCAGGTGTGGCATTTCCCCTGGTTATCGCGCCTTCAGTACCATTAGTATCCGCATTGCCAACAATAAATGGAGTGATGCCTTCTCCCGCGTGGCGCAGAATAATAGTACCACCATCTACAACTCCAGCAGTAGAAATACTGGCATCTATACCATTCTGGTCTAAGAAAGAGTCAGTCGCCCGGAAGAAGTTGCTCGCTGTAATATCAACATTTCCTCCTGTGCCATTTCCGAAACTTTGAGCATTAATTTGGCTGACGGTAATATTCTCACGAGCATCAAGTGTAATATTGCCACCATTGCCAAAGGCAGAGGAGTTAAGAATATCAGTAGAGATGTCTCCGTTGGTACTGGTAAGAGTAATACCTCTGGGTGAGATGATGTTCTCGGTTTCAAGATTATTGACTGTGGTGATATCTACACCTGCTAAATTATTGGTCTTGATTTCACTTTCAACATTCAAATTGTTTAGCGGTATGGAACCGCCGACGACATCTTCAAACAAAACAATACCGATATCGGTGTCGAGGCTGAGATTTTGAGTCCCATCAATGGTGTCTTTAAAGATGACGTTGCCGATGTCAGAAATGCTCACAGAAGCATTGTCAATTAGCGTTACTGAACCATCAAAGATAATGTTGTTTGCATTAGTTTCGATATCTCCGCTAAGTGCAATAGTGTTAGGGGCAGTGAGATTGATTTTGCCACCTGTGCCACCTGTGTTTGAGAAAGATAAAGCGTTGACTGCATCTACAGTAATACTGCCAGCAGCATCAAGGATTATATTTCCACCAGTTCCCTGAGCAGCAGAAGTAATTAGTGAACCCGCACTGGTATCGATATTTCCATTGCTGCTAGTAATTGTAATATTTCCGCTATTTCCATTAAAGCCACTTGAGAAGGAAGTAATTTCACCCGTGAAAATATTACCAGGAGCCATGAAACTGATATTGCCCCCATTACTGCCACCCGCAGCATTTAAAGCACCATTCTTGATATTTATAATACCACCACTTATGATAGTAATTGAGCCACCCTTTTGACTCGAACTGGAATTGATGCGATCTATCTCAATATTACCTTGTGGCGCAATGATTTGAATGTTGCCTCCATTTCCAGAAGTCCCAGAACCCTGAAAATCAGATCGGGTTTGTAAGCCAATATAGTTGGGAGCTGTTGTAAAAATTTTGATATTGCCCTCATTGCTAGTGATACTAATGCTGCCACCATTACCAGCACTGCCAGAGTTACTATCCGATTGGGCTTGTATACCTACCGATGTAGATGGCATAGTTATGTCATTTCTGGCTGTCAATCTAATTTCACCGCCGTTACCAGCATTGCCAGAGCCGCCCTTGGATGCTGCACTAGAATAAGACCAAAGCCTATCGTTGATAGTAATACTACCGTTGTCAGCACGAATTTCAATCGCACCGCCATTACTTGAACTGTTAAAATGCGATAAAGAGACGGCTGTTATTTCATCAGCGATTATATTGCCATTCGTGGAAGTCACCGTAATCGAGTCAGCATCACTAGCGTCGCTTGAAGTAGAAATATAAGATGTAGATAGACGTTGTATGGCGATGTCTCCGGCAGCAGAAATATCAATGCTCCCTGTGTAATCGACATCTTCTGAATTGAGCGATCCTAGAGAAGCTTCTATATCCTGTCCGTTGCTTGTAATTGCTCCATTCCAGCTAGTAATATTAATATCTCCTCCAGCGTCTATCCTTTGGGTATCAATGTTACCTTTTGCTTCTAAAATTACTGTGAGTGGCTCTAGATTATCGTAGTTTGAAGTGATCTCTCCTACGGTGATACTACCATCTGGTGAAGCTGGTGATGAATAAGTATCATCTATATTTCCCGGTTCTTGAATATTACCCGGAGGAATAGTAACACCAGCTCGCAGGATTAATGCTCTCCCACTTGTCAGAATATCTGCATCAGGATCACCTGCTACGGCTGCCCCTGTTTCCGGATTATCGATTTCGATTATTCCAGTTGTAATATTCCCTACTGCTTCTATCTTTAGAGATGCACCGATGTACTTTCCAATGGTTACATCTCCATTACTTTTAATAATCGGATCATACAAACTGACAAAATTACCTGGTTCCCCCGATAAATTCAGCATCGCCAAACTTCCGCCACTGGCAAAATGAGCATCTCCGGAAATAATCCCATTACTGACTAAGCTGAGATTTCCGCCACTGACAAACGGCGTTTCTTGATGATTCAGCGCCCAAATGTCAATCCCTTGATTCCCCTGAATATACAAATTTCCGCCAGCTTGGGCGATAAACGGATGCGCCACACTATCCCTCGCAAACAGCGTATTTTTCCCTAAAAGAGTTAAATCTCCTGTTGTTACCAAAAAGGGCGCACGTCGGTGCGCCCCTACGGGGACTAACATTAAATTGTTAGACGCCGATAATGTTGCGGTTTGGGCTGTTATACTGTTTGCGATCGCGTCTCCATTTCCGACGCTGAATTCTGTATCGGTTACCTGTACTGTTTCCTCGGAAACTGTTAACCCTGTCTCCCCCGTTTCACCACTTCCCGTCAGCAAGGTTGCCAAATCAAATGGCGCAACCGGAAGCAACATCCCCTCACTATCCCGTGGCGGTTCTATTTCCAAACTTAATAATTGTCCCGGTTGACTAATCCTGACCAAACTTTCCCCCGAAACCGCCGCAACTGTAATATTTCCTCCTGGTGCAGCTAATTCCCCGGTGCTGATAACAGTACCTCCCAGTAAGGTTAAATTATGCCCTTCTGTTACCGCCAAATTCCCCGCATTAATCACGCTTCCCGGTTGCGCTAAATCAAAGGCAAAACCACTGGGATTTCCGACTAAATCCTGATACTCATTCCCACCAAAGGCATTAAACCAATTCCCCTCGCCAAAACCAATCCCTGTGGCTGTCGTTGCTGTAAAATCTGCTGGGACATTCAATTGAGCATTTGCGCCAAACACAATCCCCGCCGGATTCATCAGAAATAAATTAGAATTGCCGCCAGTTACTTGAATTAGACCATTAATAATGGAAGCATTACCGCCCATCACCCGCCCGAAAATATTGCGAATGTCAGGATTGGATAAAAAGTTGGCAATCTGACCCGCATCTAATCCAAAGTCCTGGAAACTATGGAATAAATTTGCTCCATCTTCCGAAAGCGTGTTGCCTTCTATATTAAATTGATTGCCATCAATGGTAATCGTTGTCGCAGTTCCGTCGGTTTCTGCTGTAATTGATTGAGCTTGCACCCATGGACTGCTAAAGGGTGTGAATAGAGCAATGGCGGCTATCCATCGGCTAATTCTTTTGATGGCTGAGGGGTTGGTTTTGAGTAAATGCGATACCTGATTTATAAACATAGTTTGCCTCTCTTTTTAAGAGTATTTTTAATAGAGCGGTTGGTCAATTAATTAGGGTAGATGAGTCCTCATCTGTGTCAATTTAAGCTACAGCCCCCTCTCCCACGCCAGCCCTCACCCCCAGCCCCTCTCCCAAGCTTGGGAGAGGGGAGCAAGAGGGGAGCAAGAGGGGAGCAAGAGGGGAGCAAGAGAGTCCGGTTCCCCTTCTCCCGTGCAAAAAAAGTGAAACATTCTCTGTCCTCCCCCCTCTTGTAGGGATACTGCTGGTCATTAACTGAGGGGTCTGACCCCTCCCCTTTCCCCCTCCCCGAACCTCTCCCTAGCCCTCTCCTACAAGGAGAGGGAAGCGGAATAATATTTTTTATTTGGAGGGGCTTTGATGCTCCCCCTTCCGTG
>NZ_JAVJQP010000030.1:0-55147 GCF_040218875.1 Coleofasciculus sp. D1-CHI-01 | reverse complement strand
GAAGCTGGGGAAGCTGGGGGAGCTGGGGGAGCAAGGGTACATTTTCCCTGAGCAAGGTGATGCCATACTTATGAAGGATGCTACCCCATTTCCTTGCACTTTATCCACTGCCCATAAGCCTCAAAGTATTGATGGCTCAGGGTTTCTAGGTTGTGCAGCAAGCTCCACTTATGGGTGAATCAGAAACGATAATGGTAAAACCCACCCCTACACAAAGGCGGGTTTAATCACTTATGGGTGAATCAGAAACGATAATGGTAAAACCCGCCCCTACATAAATTTTCTCAAAGATTAAGATTGGGTTATCAAAGATTAATTAAAAGGAAATCCACTAAAACGATAAAACTTAAGAGTAAGCTTTATGCCTTCACTGATCTGAATGCGTTCAATTGATCAAGACTGTAAGTAACCTCTAACCAACCGATACTCTAGCCGAGCTGTATAAAAGGGAAATCACACAAGAGCAACTTTAGTTGCCACGTTTTCAGGGTTTGATGTCTGAACTTTTGTCGATCGTGTCGGCTGGGAATGCCTCTGTGAGCAGGTTGTAGCTAAATCTTCTCTCAACAGCCGTTGATCATCAAGCCATATTTGCTCAAAACTTTCCCACGAGGGCGCAAAGGGTGGTAGGGCTAAGGAACAAGCTTTCCAATTGGCTTTAACAGGTACGCCAAGTTGCTGACACATACCGCCGCGCCGTCCTTCAAGTTGGTAATAGCGACAAAACTGACAAGCAGACGTTGAGCATTTGAAGGTTTTCATTGGATGTCTTAAAAAATGAACGTTTAATTAGCTGCCTATATCTTCTCAATTTGCATTATTTTTTACTTAAACTATTGATATTTTATTTTTTCTTTATAATTGCTTTATATATAGACACATTTTCGCAAAGAAACAAAACAATCAATTAAGCTTGGTCAGAAACTTGGTAAATTTTTGGTGAAACCCCATGGGGATCAAGCCCAAAGGATAGACCTAATGTATAGTTTGCTACGAAATTTCAGCGGAAAATTAAACTGAGGATGATAAGTTAAACCGATCTGACAAGTCACGATTCATAAGCCGGAGCCAGGTGAGCGACTAACCCTGCCATTGCTTAGTCGCACACAACCCACAAACCTGCCAGCGTTTCAGTTCTCCTGGCGGTGTCGGACAATGGCATTGGGGACAAAGGGGTAAGTTCTGCGATCGCGCCTTAATTTTCGCCGCCCACTGTTCAAATGCCGTTTGGGGTGTAGGCTGTTCCACAGGCGGATCGGCAGACGATGAGACCTCCGGTTCATCCACAAGGCTGGGGTGTTCCGATTCCTCAGTCTGGGGTAAGGTTTGCTCTTGATACCACCATCCCGGCGAAAAACGGATAGTCTCTATCGGCGTGGACAAGCGAGCATTAAGCTGTTTCAAAATAGAACGGCAATTTAAACTCAGATCTTGAGACCAAACCGAACTTGACGTGGCAACATAAAGAATATTCCGGGATAGTGAATGGGGTCTAGTCTGCTGCGCCCTATCTGCACCCACAACCTCAGCCCAACAGTCGCGGATCTGTTGAAATTGCTTTTGACCTTGCCAAAACGGCTGATTATCCAGTGCTTCTACTATATGATTAAGAGATTTCAGCATGAGTATTTATGCTTTCCTATACAGTTATCCTAAACCAACACTATCCTTAACTATTGTCTTCGTGATCACAACGAGCCTCTAACTCAACCCTGCCGGATTAAACGGAAGTTCCCTTCATGAGCCAAAAAACCTCAGCTAAATCATCAACTCCTTCCTCCCCCCTGTCGATTAACCCTGCTTTGCAGACGGCTTTAGGTAGCCTAGACGTGCAACTCGAAGCCGAATTAGCCCGCTATCGACGCCAACGACGGGGACGTAGTATCACATCTCCCCAACTACCGGGACGTTACGCCAAACCGAAATCGGGAGTCAATCAGCTTGAGCCGACAACAGCATCTCCTATTTCTATCGCCCCAGCCGCCGATTCTACGAGTTCTCCCGGAGACATTGATCGGCAATCCTCTTCAGTGAATGGTTCTCCCACACCAGAAAAGAGGGAATCCCCAGACAATGAACCCACTCCACCCCTGTTTCCTCCCCTACCTAGCCAGGAAGCCCCTTTGGTGAAGACTCAGGAGCAAAGCGTTACTGACTTCCCAACCCTAGAGGAATCCCTAGAAGAGGACGGTAAATTAGTTGTCCCAACAACGGATCAGTCTCAGCCAGAAGACTATTTAGAATCCTCAGAAAAACTACGGCAAACATTAGCCGAACAGGAAACCCCAAAGGAATCCCAAAAACCCTCATCGAATAGAATCCTCACTCCCCTCGGTGTCGGTTCGATTTTGCTGTTGCTGGTTTCGAGTGCGACATTGACCTATATTTTTCGGACTAGCCTAGGACTTAATTTCTTAGAAACTGAGACACCCACAACGGTGGAGAATTCAACAGCAACAACGGCTAGTGGGGAAAGTGAATTACTCGGCGTAAATCAACCTAATCTTGCCAGTGATGATGAATTCCCAGACGTTAATATCAATACACTTCCTAATCTGCAAGCCAATCCAACCTCTAGTCCAAGTGCTTCACCCATCGCCCCCATCCCCAATTCACCGCCTCCAGCAGCGGCTCCACCCACGGCTTCAGTCTTACCTTTACCCCAGTTACCGAATCCAGCCTCAAATTTACCATCAGCCCTTTTAACTCCTCCTACCCCACCACCTCCAACGGCGACGCCATCGGTGACACCAAATTCCTCACCCGCTCAACCCGAATCATCGACGAATAAGTCCTCAGAAAAAGCGAATACATCCACCTCGGCTGCACTGAATCCCAACAACGCCGTCTCGAATCTGAGTGATGAGTTCTATTATGTGCTGATTAATTCTAGCGATAGTAGTGTGTTGGAGACAGCCCAAACTATTGTCCCTGACGCCTACGTGGTGAATGTACCCGCAGGGACAAGAATTGCTATGGGTGCCTTTAAACTAGAGTCAGAAGCCAAAACCCTCATCGAGAGGCTTAAACAACAAGGACTTTCGGCATCGATTTATAAACCTGAATGATTGGGGAACGGGGAATGGGGAACGGGCAATGACATAATACATCAGACAAAGAAGCCTGAGATACCATAGGGTTAAAGTTTTCCCCACCCCTAACTACAATGGAGAGCTGCTATGGGATTGATTGAGCGCATCGGGCGAGTGATTCGCGCCAACCTGAATAGCCTGATTGGACAAGCCGAAGATCCAGAGAAGATTCTGGAACAAGCTGTGGACGATATGCAGCACGATTTAATCCAAATGCGGCAGGCTGTCGCTCAAGCGATCGCGTCCCAAAAACGTACAGAACGCCAAGCATCCCAAGCTGAATCAACGGCACAAGAATGGTACAACCGCGCTCAACTGGCACTGTCGAAAGGGGACGATAATTTGGCACGAGAAGCCCTAACTCGGCGACAAACTTATCAGCAAACGGCTCAAGCTCTCCAGGGGCAACTGGGGCAGCAGCGTGAGATTGTTACTAAACTTAAAAAAGATATGAAGACGCTAGAGAGTAAGATCTCGGAGGCAAAAACGAAAAAAGACCTTTTCATTGCCAGAGCACGTTCGGCTCAAGCCTCAGAGAAGATTAACGAGATGTTAGGAAATCTCAACACAGGCGGGACTCTGAGTGCCTTTGAGCGCATGGAAGACAGAGTACATGAACTCGAAGCGCGATCAGAGGCGATCGCCGAACTCTCTAGTGGCGATGACTTGGAAAAGAAATTTAATGCCATAGAAAGTGGCAGTGACGTTGATACAGAATTAGCCTCGATGAAAGCCAACCTAGGTGGCACAACGGAATCGGCAAAATTACCGTCCGCTCAAGCCGGATCAGGTGGCAATGCGGAGATCGAGGCAGAACTGGAAAAACTGCGTTCTGATCTGGATAAATCCTAATGGGTGCCCACAGACGTGCCATGGCACATCCAAGTATTATGAGAAACCGGGTTTCTGGTGAGGATGACAACGAATATCAAGCTTTCACCCAAAGAAACCCGGTTTCTTGACCGATGTCCTAGCAATATTGAGCTGGAAGTTTTTACACTAGATAAATAGCCTCCTGTCTGAATACCATAAATGAGTGTTTCAATTACATTAACCCAGTGCTTTCTCCAAAAGGCAGGAGAGCCTCTATTCCACAAAGTTGACCCCCTAAGCAGATTCCCAACCGTAGAGCCTGCTTGATACTTAGTTTGTACATTCCGAGAGGATAAACAGCGTCATGGGACTATTCGATCGCCTGAGCCGAGTTGTCAGAGCTAATCTTAACGATATGGTTAGCAAGGCTGAAGACCCAGAAAAAATTCTGGAGCAAGCCATTATTGACATGCAAGAAGATCTGGTACAACTGCGCCAAGCCGTTGCCCGATCCATTGCCACCCAAAAACGTACCGAGCAACAATACAATAAAAACCAATCCGAAGCCAATAACTGGCAGCAACGCGCCCAACTTGCCCTGCAAAAAGGGGATGAAAACCTCGCCCGGGAAGCACTCCAGCGTAAAAAAAACCTCGCTGATACAGCCGCTACCCTCAAAGGTCAGCTTGAACAGCAAACGACTCAAGTAGACACCCTGAAGCGTAACCTGATTGCCTTGGAAAGTAAAATTTCTGAGGCGAAGACCAAGAAAGATATGCTTAAGGCGCGGGTGAGTGCTGCCAAGGCAAACGAGCAGTTACAAAGCACCATTGGTCGTTTGGGCACTGGCTCGGCGATGGGAGCATTTGAGCGGATGGAAGACAAAGTGATGGAACTCGAAGCCCGTTCCCAAGCGGCTCATGAGTTGGGTGGTGCTGACTTAGAAAGTCAATTTGCTGCCCTGGAATCGGGGAGTGATGTTGATGATGAGTTGACGGCAATGAAAGCCCAGCTATCCGGTGGTTCTGTCTCTCAGCCAGCTTTAGAAGGTACATCAGAGCAGAAAACTGACTCAGGTGCTGCCCCCAAATCCGAAGTTGACGACGAATTGGAACAACTGCGAAAACAAATCGACAATTTGTAAGCATCAGCCGTCGATTAGCCAGGTCGCGGCAACCCAAGACCTCGGTAGACTACCGACTCGTGTAGGGACGTTGCAGGCAACGTCTCTACATAATAAAGTAGTCATTTGTATTTATGGAAGGTGTTGTGAGCAAAGTAATTGAGATTACCGATCAGGACTTTGAAACCGAAGTCTTAAAAGCCGACAAGCCAGTGCTAGTGTATCTGTGGGCAACGTGGTGTGGACCTTGCCGCCTCGTCTCGCCCTCGGTGAATTGGGCGGCACAGAATTATAGCGATCGCCTGAAAGTGACTAAAATGGAAGTTGATCCAAATCCCGTGACGGTGAAGCAGTACCACGTCGAAGGAGTCCCCTCACTCTTAATCTTTAAAAATGGAGAGGTTGCTCAGTTTCACGAAGGTGCTATTGGTAAGCAAAAGTTGCAGGAAATGATAGACAACGAGCTTTGAGTCTTGTCGGTTGTAGGGGCGGGTTTCACCATTATCGTTTTTTGCCGCCAAAATGTCACTAAACCCGCCCCGTCTGAATTACAAATTATGATTTAAAATTCCCGATTCCCTAACGAATTATTTAAGGGCGGGTTTAGTCCAGTGATCGGTTTGTGGCAAAATGTTATCTGTCAAACCCGCCCCTACACCTCGGCTTCCTGAAGTCAACTAACTAAATCATGCAGTTTGCTCAACGTTTACAACCCCTGCAAGCCAATGTGTTTGCGGATATGGATCAGGCGAAGGCAAAAGCTAAAGCCTTGGGTCAAGATATTATTGACCTATCTTTGGGGTCTTCTGATTTATCGGCATCGGATCATGTCGTTGCCGCTATTGAAACCTCGCTGCATGACCCTAGCACTCATGGTTACTTACTGTTTCATGGGACGCAAGGGTTTCGTCAGGCGGTAGCTAAGGCGTATAGCCAACGATTTGGTGTTCCGGTTGACCCAGAAACGGAGGTTCTGCCTCTGATTGGTTCTCAAGAGGGAACGGCACATTTACCTTTAGCGATTCTTAACCCCGGTGATTTTGCCTTATTGCTTGATCCAGGTTATCCGTCTCATGTCGGTGGGGTGTATTTGGCAGGGGGTCAAATCTATCCGATGCCGCTGTTGGCAGAAAATCAGTTTCTACCCGTTTTTGAAGAGATTCCCGCTTCTGTGCTTGCCCAAGCTAGGATGATGGTGCTGAACTATCCTCATAATCCCACCAGCGCGATCGCACCGTTATCGTTTTTCCAGAAAGCGGTGTCTTTTTGTCGTCAGCATGACGTGGTTCTGGTTCACGATTTCCCCTATGCTGATTTGGTATTTTCCCCAGATGGCACAGCACCCGCCAATCTTAACGCCCTAGCGCCCTCAGTTTTACAAGCTGACCCCGATAAAGAAATCTCGATTGAATTTTTTACTTTTTCTAAATCCTATAATATGGGCGGCTTTCGCATTGGGTATGCGATTGGAAATGCTCAACTGATTAAGGCACTGCGCCAAATTAAGGCAGTGGTGGATTTTAACCAGTATCGCGGAATTTTAAATGGTGCGATCGCGGCACTACAAGGAAATCAAGATGGTGTGCAAGCGATGGTGACTACGTTTCAGAAACGGCGGGATGCGTTTGTGCAGGCGTTAAACCGTATCGGTTGGCAGGTGCCACTTCCCCAAGCGACGATGTATGTTTGGGCAAAATTACCCCAACCTTGGGATCAGAATTCGATTCAATTCTGCAGTCGGTTAGTTGAGGAAACTGGAGTGGCGGCTTCACCGGGGGCAGGATTTGGTAAAGCTGGGGAAGGATATGTCCGCTTTGCTTTGGTGCATGAACCTGACGTGTTAGAAACAGCCGTGCAGCGAATAGCGGGATTTTTGCGATCGCATAAGTAGGGCTTGCTGAATAAGTTTTGTGGTGAGGGGGAGCTGGGGGAGCAATGTAGAGACGCGCCATGGCGCGTCTGGGGAGCCGGGGGAGCAGTCAGGATTTAACCGGACATGATAGTAGGGGTTGAGGCTTAACGATGAGTTCTTGATCCTTTAGCTTGACAAATATCACGAGATAGGGTTACTTCCGGATGCGAACGTTCAAAAACGGGATGATTTTCGAGGCGATCGCACGCCACCCGCAGCCCAGTTTGCCAATCTTGCGGTTCTGGTAAAATCCGCACATCCCACAAGCGTACTGTTTTATCCTGGCTACCACTAGCAAGTCTCTCACCATCTGGACTAAACGCCAGCGATCGCACCGCACCTTGATGTCCCCGTAACGGTTGACCCAAGGGTTGACCCTGAGAATTCCATAAGCGAATTGTACCATCCCCACTACCACTGGCGATCGTTTTCCCATCCGGACTAAACGCCACCGCAAAAACGACTCCCTGATGTCCTCGAAACGGTTCACCAATCAATTCACCTTGACGATTCCATAAGCGTACCGTCCCATCTCGTCCCCCACTGACAATTCTCTCACCATTGGGACTAAACGCCAGGTCGAAAACCACACCCTCATGTCCCCGAAACGGTTTACCCAACAGTTGACCCTGACGATTCCATACGCGAATAGTACCATCCCCACTACCACTAGCAATGGTTTCTCCATCCGGACTAAACGCCACTGTAAAAACGACTCCCTGATGTCCCATAAACGGTTGACTGATGGGATTACCTTGGCGATTCCACACCTGAACGGTTCCATCTTTACCACCACTGACTAGAAATTGACCGTCTGGACTCCAAGCTATTGAGGTGATCCAATCTTGTCCAAAAAACGGCTGACCCAGGGGTTGACCTGGAACCGTCCACAAGCGAATTTTACCCTCCTGGCTACTACTAGCAATCACCTGTCCCTGGGGACTAAAAGCTACTCCTGTCACCTCATCTTTATGTCCGGGTAAGGATTGACGAATTAAATTATCCTGTCGCGTCCACAGATGAACTAAACCATCCTCCGTTCCACTGACCAAGATTTGATTATCAGGATGAAAAGCGACAGCATTAACCGCTGATTCGTGGTCTAAGCGATCGCGTTCTCTCGCTACCTCAATGGCTAACCAAAGACTAGACGCAATCCGCTGATCGACGTGCTGAAATTTAGCATAACTTTGACCCGTTGTTTCAATTGCCAGTAATAATCCCTTAATCGGTTCCACCGGGAGCAAATTTTGGACAGTAGCGGCATTTTTATACAAGTGTTCCCGTTGAGCCATCTGTGCCGTTTTATACCATCGGCTCATCCCCATCCCGCTGGTCAGACTCAATAGCGCGATCGCGAAAATTAATCCTCCCCTAGCTAAACCTCGTCGCGTTCGTTTGTGCTGGAGACTCTGCTGAATCAGGTCTTGTCCTAATGTAGATAAATTGAGATGATCTCGATAATACTCTGCCTCAGTTAGGGTTAATTTCGATAAAATTCGGTTCGGTTTTCCTTGAGTTTGCCACTCAATCGCCGCCGCTTCAATTTGGCGCTGGAGTCTCATCCCGTGGCGTTTTTCTTCGACCCATTGCTGGAGTTTTGACCAATGCTGAATTAGGGATTCGTGAGCAATCGTTACCAGGGTTTGGTTCCATTGTCCGGAGTGAGTAACAATTAAGCCAGCATCGATTAAGTTTTGCATTACGGCTGTTACCGCTTTCGTGGAATGGCGATCGCCAATGAAATGGTTTACCCTATTTGTTGTAGAGACGTTGCATGCAACGTCTCTACAAGGCGCTGTGTTCCCAGACCTAGTATGAGACGTGCTATGGCACGTCTCTACAGATTTGAATCGGTTTCTAGACTTTACTTGAAAACTCAGAATTAACTCAGACGGGTCTACTTGTCGCGCCGTAACTTGACCATTTTCACTTAACTGGATTAACGCCAAAAAAAAGTCTTTGGCAATTTGTTGCTCATTAGCCGACAACGATTGATAAACGCGGTTGGCGTGTTTTTCGATTGCTCCTTCCAGCCTACCCCAACGATAATATTCGGCTACCATTAATCGATCCACTGGACGCCGTTGCCACAGTTGAGTTAACAGAAACTGGAGTAACGGTAAACTGGCAGCATCCTCTAAATCTAAGAGTAGTTGAGTGACTAAATCTGACTCAATCTCTACACCCACTTGCTGGGCTGGCTTAATAATAGCGGTTTTCAATCCTTCCCTGGTCATTGGCGTCACTGTCACCATCAGCGCCTGAATTTTTTGTATTAATTTGGGATAATTTGCACAATGACTTAAAAAATCCGTTCGCATCCCGATAACCAGACAAAGTTGATTATCGGTACGTTCTAGTCCACCCAACAAACAATCAAAAAACTGTTGTCGTTCGGTTTCATCCTGACAACAAGTAAACACCTGTTCAAATTGATCCACCACCAGCACTAACCGTTGCTTTTCAGCCATTGTCCGCACTACAATTCCTAATCCTACTGCCCCCATTTGAATCAGTTTCATGGTTTGGGCAAACTGATACTCGCGTTCTGGGTTATGGGGATTGATGAAGGAT
This sequence comes from Coleofasciculus sp. D1-CHI-01, assembly GCF_040218875.1. Taxonomy (NCBI): domain Bacteria; kingdom Bacillati; phylum Cyanobacteriota; class Cyanophyceae; order Coleofasciculales; family Coleofasciculaceae; genus Coleofasciculus; species Coleofasciculus sp. D1-CHI-01. Next base: position 45,630 of record NZ_JAVJQP010000030.1, on the reverse strand, counting down.
CGGGCTAAATTCTGCAGAGGATGTTCACCGGGTTGAAAAATTAAAGTTAGCCATTCCTGAGTTCCAGATAAGCGTTGTCCCCGTTGAAGCTGATGCAAAAGTCCGGCACGAATTAGCGAAGATTTACCACTACCACAGGTTCCGATTACCGCCAAGAAATTGTTGATGCGGATATGTTCGAGGAGTTCATCTGTTACTGTCTCTCGCCCATAAAAATACTGGGGGTCTTCATTTTTGTAGTCAAAATAGGCTAACCCTTTATAAGGACAAAACCGTTCAGGTGCGCTGGGGGGTAAAGCGGGTAAAGATTCTGGATCAGTTTCACGGTTACGGATTAAAAAAATCGGTTTTCCAGCGTTAGCAAAAATTAGGGGTGGGGACAATTGATGAATCAAATCGGTCAGGGTATAGTTGGTCACCCAGCCAGGGAGATGCTTGCTGGAATCGAGTCCTAATAATAGAATGGACGCCAACTGACTATATTTATCCGATTCAGTCGGATTCAGTTGTCGTGTTTGCAAGTTTTCCTTGTCTTCCCATTTTCCCCTCTCCCCATCCCTTTGTGACTGACAGGTGGCGATAAAACAACGACTGTATCCCTGACCCCGATATCCCGGATCAGCTTGGGTGAGGTCAAATCCTTCATCGTTACAATAGCAATCTAACCAAATAATTTGCTCTTTGATTGGACTTTGTTGCAACAAACCACGCAGCCATGACAGAGATAATCCCCAGTTACCGCGATTTGGGTTAATATCGCTGGTGGCTAAGAAACTGGTTGGTCTATCTTGGTGTTTGCAGAGTCCATAGCCAGAGAAATACAGCAGAACCGTATCGGGAATTGTGTTTCCTTCTGGTAACAAGAGTTGGACTAATGCGGCTTCAAGTTGAGTCAGGGTAACTCGAATCGGGGTGGTTACATCGACAGGAGTGTTAAAAGCCGGAAGCAGCCTGAGTTGGACATTACCGCGATCAATCAGGAGTTGCGCGATCGCATCTGCATCCTTCGCCGGCGATGTCAAGTTTTTCAGGTGCTGAGTATCGTAAGTATTAATCCCAACGATCAAAGCCTGTCGATTCATAAGGAGTCGTCAATCCCTGTCAGCAGCATCCCGTTTTCCGGGCGTATTTAACTGATTCAGAGATTTTGCTCCTAGTCAGGACAATTAAGGGAGTTACTTAGAGGATAAGAAGTTCTGTTGAATAGGGATGAAATTCGACCCTACAGGCGGACACATTTTCCCATTATGAAGTAAGTCTCTCAGACAACTACTGTATTTGTCAATAACCGGATTAGCACTCAACGTTTAGATCCCCCTAAATCCCCCTTAAAAAGGGGGACTTTGAAGAATTTATGTTTTTTTGGCATAACAAAAGGATGACAATCTAAGCTAATAAGTTAATATGGATGACCACTAACTGATATTATTGAATCGATATTTTAAAGACCTGTGTTGCTATTTCAAGACTTTCATCCCCTAGTGGCGATCGCAACCACTCCTACCGCCGCCCAAACCCTACAGCCTCTATGCCATACCGCCGGGGCGACGTTGTGGCTTCCTGAGTCTCTTCATCCCTCTGAACAGAACAATAGTCCCACAGCATCGTTCTATCAGGGTTCTCTTAAATCCCATATCGCCTCCCTCTGGCAAAATCATCGCGCTTTTATTTTTGGATTAGCAACGGGGGCGGTGGTGCGCCTTATTGCCCCGCTTTTAAAGGATAAATCCTCTGATCCAGGGGTTATCGTCGTCGATGAAACTGGGCAGTTTGTGATTAGTTTATGCAGTGGACATCAAGGGAAAGCCGATCAACTGACGCGGATGATTGCCCTGCAACTAGGGGCGACTCCTATTTTAACTGGGGGTTCTACAGGGTTAAATTTACCTGCTGTCGATATGGTAGGCATTCCCTTCGGTTGGCAACGGGGTGAGGGAGATTGGACGGGTGTTAGCGCCGCCGTAGCTAAAGGTGAACAGGTTGAGGTAATACAAGAGGTGGGTTCTAGGTTGTGGCAGAAGCACCTTCCCCCAGGACATCCGTTTGTTTTCGATGCTGGCGAACAGAGGGTTGATGCTAACGCCGCCAATCCCAAACCAATTAATGCCCGGATTTGGATTAGTTTTACTCAGCGTCGCTTTTCTCCAGACTCTGATTTACCCAAGGTGCAATGGCATCCACGGGTATTATGGGTGGGGATTGGTTGTGAACGGGGAACATCCAGAGAATTAATCGAAACGGCGATAATTCCAACCTGTCAACGGTATCATCTAGCCCTAGGTGCGATCGCGGGAATTGCCACCATTGATATTAAAGCCTCGGAAGTGGGATTGGTGGAATTTTGTCAAGCCCATGATTTTCCCCTGCGAACCTTTGCGGCGGAGGTATTGCGATCGGTAACGGTGCCTACGCCATCAACGGTGGTGAATCAGGCAGTGGGTAGTCCCAGCGTAGCAGAAGCCGCCGCCTTAGTATGTAGTCAGCGCTTTAGCGCTTGTAGTCAGCGCTTTAGCGCTTCTGGCACTAACGTACCGACTACGAACCTACTGGTAAAAAAACAAATTGTGCGGGCGGATGATCAGCCGGGGGCGGTAACAGTGGCGATTGCGGTGGCACAACAAGAGTATACGGGTAGAATTGGACAACTGTTGTTGGTGGGTATGGGACCCGGACAGTTAGACCAAATAACACCAGCCGCAAAAACGGCACTCTCTCAGGCTGATGCGGTAATCGGTTATTCTCTCTATATTGATTTAATTTCCCCGATTCTGCATCCCGGACAAATTATTGAATCTCTGCCAATTACCCAGGAACGCCAACGGGCGCAACGGGCGATTGAGTTAGCCCAGTGGGGATTAACGGTGGCGGTTGTGTCATCGGGGGATTGTGGGATTTATGGGATGGCGGGATTAGTGTTGGAGGAACTAAAAGCCCAAGGGTGGGATGGGAAGACGCCAAGGGTACAAGTCTTTCCCGGAATTACCGCCCTGCAAGCAGCAGCGTCTCGCGTGGGTGCGCCCCTGATGCATGATTTTTGTGCGATTAGTTTAAGTAACCTGCTGACGCCTTGGGATGTAATTGAAAAGCGGCTGAATGCTGCTGCCCAAGCCGATTTCGTCATTGCTTTATATAATCCGCGATCGCGCACCCGCATCGAACAACTGACAATCGCCCATCGTATCTTACTTGAATACCGTTCTCCCCAAACCCCAGTCGCGATCGTGCGATCGGCTTATCGAGAGGATGAAGAAATCACGCTTTCCACACTTGACAAATTACTCGATATTCCCATTGACATGCTGACCACTGTACTCATTGGCAATCAAAGTACCCGTCTTCACGGAGATTGGATGATTACACCACGGGGATACACCCTTAACGGTTACTCTACTTAGGGGCTGCTGAATAAGTGGTGTGGTGAGGGGGAGCGGGGGAAGCCGGGGAAGCCGGGGAAGCTGGGGGAGCAGGGGGAGCAGGGGAAGCTGGGGAAGCCGGGGAAGCTGGGGGAGCAGGGGGAGCAGGGGAAGCTGGGGAAGCCGGGGAAGCCGGGGAAGCAATGATACATTTTCCCTGATAGCGGTGCAAGGGTATGAAAGGGTTTTACCTTATGTCCTTGAAGATGAGCCAATGTCAATCCTGCTCAAAGCCTTGATAGATAAGGGTTTTGGAGTTGTGCAGCAAACCCTAAATAAACGATCCCAGGGGGGAAAACCAAAGCCATTAGAATGCCCTCCCCTTGACAAGGAGAGGGTTAGGAAGATGTCAAACCAATGGATATATCGTGTCCCTGCGCTGTCTCTTAGAGACATCAAATAGGCTTACATGATTCCTAATGTGTGCAGAACTCCTTGACCCGAAAAGTATTCAACGAATAGGGCAATAATGAAGCCTAGCATGGCTAGACGACCATTCCAAATTTCGGCTTGGGGGCTAAAGCCAAATTTCCAAGCATTGCGTTCTTCGGGACTGGTAATGGTTTCGGGTGCTGGTGTATTTGATGGGTTTGTCATAGTGCAATTCTCCGCTTTAGTTATCTATAATTGCCTTTGTAAACAAATGTAACCTGGATTGAGGCTAACGTTATCCCTCTTAGGTGGGAAACTTATTCAGCAGCCCCTAGAATACCCGTCTATTGACACTCAGCCGATTAAAGCGCGGGGGCTTTCACCTCCGCTATCCTGTAACTTGATACGGATGGATAATGTTGTACTCCTACAAATTATGCTGATCGATTTAGTTCTGTTGATAGCTGCTGCCAATCGGGTAATCGAGCATCCTGTGTCTGCCGTTGAGAAACAACTATTCTCTGCAAAACTCTAAAATTCTCTAAAAATGCCATGTCTTCGATATCAATCTGGGGTTGTTGGCAAAGATCGACATACCGTCGGGCGTTTAAGGATAACCAGAGTTCTAAATCACTTAACATTGACTTCAGCCTAAACTTTGTCTCAGTTTAGCTTTGTAGATTCGAGAGCAATAGGGAATATTTTCGGATATTTTACTCACTAAATTAAGAGGAACCTGGTAAAAATACGCAAGAAAATACTTTGGTAATTAATCTACCAGTAAGGAGTAAAGTTCATTTTGAGCAATTACCTGCTCGTAGAAAAGCTTATTCTATCCTGGAACAGTCTTGCCCACCCTACATAAAATCTAATCAAGTATCATTCCTCACCATTAACAGGCGATAGATGAGGGTAGGATAGGGAGAGGCTAACTACTGAATGTTTTTATCTCCGGTTCTCTCACCGGATTTACTAGCAAATTAAACCGCCTTTGTCAAGACACCCCCATCTGGAGCTTGATAAAATCAATCACGGTTGCTAATCCGTCCTGAGTCTTTAAATTTGTAAAGACAAATGGCTTATCACCTCGCATCTTTTTGGCGTCTCGTTCCATAACACCCAAATCAGCCCCAACCATTGGCGCTAAGTCTATTTTATTAATCACCAATAAATCCGATTTAGTGATTCCGGGTCCACCTTTGCGGGGAATCTTGTCACCAGCGGCGACATCTATCACGTAAATCGTCAAATCGACGAGTTCTGGGCTAAAGGTGGCGGCTAGGTTATCCCCCCCACTTTCTAAGAAGACTACATCTAAGGGGGTGAACTTCTGTTCTAACTCTTCAATTGCGGCTAAATTCAGGGATGCATCCTCCCGAATCGCCGTATGGGGACAACCTCCCGTTTCCACACCCCGGATGCGATCGCGCTCTAATGCCTTAGAGTTTACCAAAAACTGGGCATCTTCCTGGGTGTAAATATCATTGGTGACAACAGCAATTTGATAAGATGCCCGCATCGCCTTGCACAAAGCATCCAATAAAGCGGTTTTTCCGGAACCTACTGGTCCTGCAATACCAACGCGAAATGTATTCATCAACCGTGTTTGAGATGTGATGTATTAACTATAAATTTACTATTATTTTTACGGCTTTTCTCTGTAGGGATGCGATCGCACGTCTGCAATGGCTGTAACCCCGTGTTACTCGATGAGCGCGATAAACGCCTCAATGGTGTGATTAGAATGACCAATTGTAAATACATTCATGACTATTGCTCATACAAGTCAAATTCCAAGACAAAGTTAGTTTCGACATAAACATTCACGTCATAACCTCATAATCAAACTTACCTCCAGCGATGGCTTCATATAGCCCTGAATCAACTAACCATTGTTGAGATTCATCAATATCTGTGGCATATTTATCAGAATGAATTATTTGCCAAAGCCATGATTCAATAATCAATCCTAAACTCTGACGACTGATTTGTTCAGCCGTGATTCCAGCGCCTTCATAGTACGATTGAAGAATAGGGCGTGCATCAATGGAGTAAGTGGGTTGGCTCTGATCGGATTGGGCATCAGCACCCGTCCATAAGTAGAAGCGATCGAGAAAAACCATCAGGAAATAGGGAGCTTTGTAAAACGTTCCGTGTGCGAGAATATTGCGGCGGAATTGTGCTGCCCAGTCTGGTGATGTATTGAGTTTAGGTTTAACTTCAATATCGAGAATTCGTTGACCATTACGGTTGTAAACTGACAAATCCCAGTCATCATTCCCCTGAGGATAAGAAATAGGATATTGAATCGGCTTGGGTACTAAGTTACCTTTCATTTTGTTTTTGCCGCAAACGTTACTATAGTAATCCTAGCTTAGATGATCTAGATAGTTCGTTACCAGTAGGGGCACGGCATTGCCGTACCCTTACTCATTCTGCTTGGTAGCAGATAACCTCTGGGGTAGGTAGGGGTTCTAGGGATGCAACCCGTCACAATCGCTGTAACTCTATGCTGTTGTGGGAGAGCGATGAAGGATGAACAGTTCCTCGGTGCAAGAAATTTGTCATTTCTGCTAAAAATAGCAGATTTCCCGATTCGCGATCAGGAGCAGTGTTGTGGTCTGGGGCGATCTGCTGGATCTGAACTGATACAGCTAAAAAGTTGGGATAAATTTGACAGTTGATAGCCGACGGTTTGATGGGCGCACGCCATGCGCCCCTACAATCCTAATCCACTAAATTAGGTGTGTTACGCCAGATCACACGAGACAAGTTGGTGTGATAAATTTGAATTACACTTTTAGATTCGGCTCGTCTGTTGTGGCTAAAGATCGGTTTCATCAAGTTGTTAAGACTGCTCTTATTAAGGATGGATGGAATGTGACTCATGATCCGCTTAGAATTAAAGTTGGTGGAGTGGAGATGGAAATTGATTTGGGGGCAGAAAGATTACTGGCTGCGGAGCGAGGCGATGAGAAAATCGCGGTTGAAGTCAAAAGTTTTTTAGCGAGTGCATCAGCAATTTCAGAGTTTCATACAGCACCCACTCAGTTTATTAACTATCGGGCGGCATTGCGTCGTGAAGAACCTGAGCGCATTCTCTATCTAGCTGTGCCAGATCTAACCTATAATAGCTTCTTTAAAATTGATTTTCCCGCATCAATGCTGCAAGAAAATGCGGTAAAACTGATGGTTTACAATGTTGACGTGGAGGAAGTTGTACAATGGCAGAACTAACGGATAAAGTAATCAAATATCAGCAAATTGTGCAGCAATTGTTGATGGATTATGCAGAAGTTAAGCCAGCTTATGGTGAGTTTGAGGTAGAGACAATCTTTGATACGCAGCGAAATCACTATCAAATTGTGCATCTCGGTTGGCACCATAGGCGCTGGGTGCATCATTGTTTAATGCATCTGGATATTCGGAATGAGAAAATCTGGATTTTTTACAATTCAACGGAGCATGATATTGCGGCAGAATTAGTCGATTTGGGTGTACCAAAACATGATATTGTGCTAGGGTTTCATCCTCCTTTCATGCGTGAAATGACTGATTATGCAGTAGGCTAAAAGCCACTGGATAAGGGCGGGTTTAGTCAAGTTATCAGTTGGGTGCTCTCATGTTATCTGTAAAACCCGCCCCTACACAATTCACACTCACGTTGCACCAGATACCGTGAAAAGTCAGGATTAAAATAGGACTGTGTTTGTAGTAAGCACTTTAGTGCTTTAACGCCTAGCTGGAGAGAGCTAAAGCTCTCACTACGAACCTACTTAACTTATTGGGCATTACCAATTAAAATAAATGGAGACCAATAGAAGGGATGACGATCAACCTGTTCAAGTTTTGCCTGACGCAGGGCTTCTCCTTTACTCATCCCTTGGTTGAGATTTTGATAAAACTGGGTCATAATTTCCGATGTTGTGTCATCCTCAGCATTCCACAAACTTGCCATCACTGCTTTAGCACCTGCCCGTTCAAATAAGTAGGCAATACCTGCAATTTCTCGCCCGTCTGATTCTTCTCGCAAGGCGGTTTGACAGGCGCTGAGGACAAGAAGTTCTGTATTTTTCATGCCTAATCGCGCAGCATTAGCGATGTTAAAAGGTTCATCGGCAAATAGGAGGGTGTTGGGTTCCATATCGATACGACGCACACCATTACAGTCTTCCTCTTCTCCTAGACAACAACCATCGGCTTCAAAACAGCCGTGAGTGGCAAGGTGGATAACTGGAAAGCGAGAGGCGTGGTATTTGAATCTTTCGGCAGTGGCGTCGTTACCCAGATAGATTTCACTTCCAGGTAGGAGGTTGGGTAGATTTTTGATTTCGGCTTCTGCACCGGGTAAATTATAGGGTTCTTCCGGGATGGGATTCCCTAATCCTAACGCTCCACGCTGTAAAGATGGAGAATTTCCGGTGTCTGTCAATTGCAGGGAATTGACACTTAAGCGAGTGAAATAATTAATGGGATAGTCTTCAATTAAGAATTTGCCTGTGTCTCGGTTGTAGAGGGTTTCAAAGGGAATATAGCGTAGTTTACCTGTGGCGATGATGGCAAGTTGCGTCGGAGATAATGTCTGGATTTGGTCTTCAATGGGACGAATTAATAAGTCGTAGAGTTCGCTCCCCCTGTCGCGGAAGCCTATGGCATAACGGTTTTGCAATATCTCTCGGTAGTCAGTGATTAAGGTATCTAGTTTATCCGGATCGACGGGAACTTTTTTAACCGTGATGGGTTGGTCTCTCGTCAGGATAAAAATAGCGATGCTATTGGGAAAATATTTTCTATTATTCAGCAGCATCGGCTGAATAACTACTGTACCATTGGGAATACTAGCTTTAAGTTGATCAATATCATCAGGAGTGATTTCTAGGAGTTCGGCAACTTCCGGATACTGACGTGAGATTTCTTCAGCTTCTTGGTTTACCTCTGCTTCCAATTGACGAAAGTGGCGGGAAAGTTCCTCAGAAAATTGGTCTTGTAATTGCTGATGGAGGAATTCTAATTGTTGATTTTTTTGATTCCACCGCTCAAGCGCTTGTTGGGCTTGGGGATTACTAACTTGGGCATCAATTAGGCGGGTGTAATCAGCGAGTTCGGCGGTGCTGTAACGATTGAGCCATTCAAAAGCTTGTTCGGGTTGATTTTGCTCAATCAAGAGGTTAGTGAGAGCAATTGCAGAACCTCGGTTACTTTGTAAAAATAACTGTCGATTTTCTCGTTGTAAACCTCGACGCAACCCTAATCTAATGGTAACAGCTTGCTTGAAATTCACAATCGCCTGCTGTGGTTCCCTGATATCACGGTAAGCCAGACCGATATTAGTAAGAGTAGTGGCTTCCCCAGAACGGTTGTTCACTTCCCGAAGAATGGGTAAGGCTTGGTTGTAGTATTTTAATGCCTGTTGGAATTGTCGGTTGTCATGGTAGACTACACCGATATTATTGAGAGTTGTAGCTTTCATGGATCGATAGCCTACTTCCTGGAGAATGGACAAGGCTTGGTTATAGTATTCTAATGCCTGTTGGAATTCTCCGATTTCATGGTAGGATGCACCGATATTATTGAAAGTTGTAGCTTCCATGGAGCGGTTGTTCACTTCCTGAATAATGGGTAAAGCTTGGTTGTAGTATTTTAATGCCTTTTCTGGTTGCTTAAGGTAATGGTAGACCAAACCAATATTATTGATAACGGTGGCTTCCCCTGAACGGTTATCTACTTCCTGACTAATGAGTAAAGCTCGATTAAAATAGTTTAAAGCTTCTTTTAGCTGCCCAATATTATGGTAGACCAAACCAATATTATTTAGAGCAATTGCTTCCCCAGAAAGATTATCCACTTTCTGATTAATAGTTAAAGCTTTGTTTAAATATTTTAAAGCGTTTTCTGATTGCCCAATGTAGGTGTAGACTTGACCGATATTATTGAGAGTAATTGCTTCCAAAGAGCGATAACCAACTTCCTGGCTAATGAGTAAAGCTTGATTGTAATATTCTAATGCTTTTTCTATTTGTCCGATGTGGTTGTAGATCTGACCGATACTATTGAGAGTTACAGCTTCCCCGTAACGGTTATTTACTTCCTGAGCAATAGTTAAGGATTTATAGGAGTATACTAATGCTTTTTTCGTTTGCCCAATATCATAGTAAATTGAAGCAATATTATTGAGAGTAGTTGCTTCCAAAGACCGATAACCTAATTCCCTGCTAATGAGTAAAACTTGATTGTAGTCTTCTAATACCTTTTCTGGTTTTCCGATGGTATGGTAAACCACACTGATACTATTGAGAGTGCTAGCTTCCAGAGATCGATAGCCCAATTCCTGGTTAATAGGTAGGACTTGGTTATAGTATCCTAATGCTGTTTTTGGTTGCCCGATTGCATAATAAACCATACCGATATTCTGAAGAGTAGTGGCTTCCCCGGAACGATAACCCACTTCTTGATAAAGAGTAAAGGCTTGATTGTAGTATTCTAATGCTTGTTGCCGTTTACCTATAATCATGTAAACTGAACCAATATTGTTGAGAGTCGTAGCTTTCAAGAAAAAACTACCTACTTTCTCGCTAATAAGTAAGGCTTGATTGTAGTATTCTAATGCTGTTTGTGGTTGTCCGATATAATTGTAAATCCTGCCAATACTATTGAGAGTAGTAGCTTCTTGGAAAGGGTCTTCTGCTTCTTTGCTAATGGGCAGGGCTTGGTTGAGGTATTCTAACGCCTTTTGAGTTTGCCCGATGAAACTATAGATGCTGCCGATCTTCGTGAGAATATTAGCTTCCTCAGAGCAGTCTTGTGCTTCTTGACTAAGGGGCAGGGCTTGGTTGTAGTATTCTAACGCCTTTTGGGTTTGTCCAATGATAAAATAGACTCTGCCAATGTTAGCAAGAATATGAGCTTTCTCAGAGTGGTCTTCCACTTCTTGACTAATGGGAAGAGCTTGGTTCAAGTGTTCTAACGCTTTTTTGGTTGATCCAATGATAATGTAGATCTCACCGATATTGTTGAGAGTAGTAGCTTCCCCAGATTTGTCAGCAATTTCCTGGCGAATGGACAAGGCTTGATTGTAAGAATCTAGGGCTTGCTGGTACTGATCAAGTCGATAATAATTAAAACCAATGTCATGCAATACTAAGGCTTCCTGCTGTCTATTTTTCAGTGTTTGTGCTAAGTCTAAGGCTTGCTGGAGGGTTTCTATTGCCTGTTCATATTGCCATCGTTCTGTATGCTGATCAGCTTGGTCTACAAGCGCCCTCCATTCTGCCTCTAAATCCTGTGTTTGCGCCCAACTCTGTTGAACCATCAATGGCACATTTACAGGAACCAAGCCCAGACTGATGGCTAAAACACCCGATAAAATTTGCCGCATAGCACCCAACCTTCTATAGTCTAACGGTCAATTGGCGTTGCCTTTATCGTCATCATTTGCCCCGACGAGTCAAATTCAATCGCATCCACGATATAGACACTATCTTTAGAAATCGAGAGAATATCTTGTAAATCCTCACGGCTTAAAACAGTCCCTAACCTGAGACTCGCTGTTTCTGGGTTTTGCAGTTGAAACGCCCAAATCGGCACTCTTGGCCAAACTTCCTGTCTCGTTTTAGAGGAGTCTTCTGAGCGAAACTTTCTTACTCTTCGCCCCTGTCGATCGCGAATCCACACATCCCCCTGGAATTTTATCCGGTTCACTTCACTCAGGGATAAGGTTTGCGAGAAATTATTCTTAGAAATCGTTAACCCCTGTTCACTCAGCGCCGTCAATTGACCAATGATCGAACTCCCGGATTTTGGCCACACCAAAGCATCGTCTGGTAACGCCACGGGTAACGATTGGGCTTGCTGGTTACTGGCTTGAGCAATCTCTCTGGGTTTGCTCATCGTGGTTTCAGCATACCCGATGACTCCAGGACTTGAAACCAGTAGAGTCAAGGTAATGATATTCAGTGCCGTTTTCATCCCTTTGATGATAGTTCTCATACCCGTAATATGATTGAATTGAATAGCGCTGTGAAAAAGTCTGTGGTTTCCACTCCTCCTGATCCTAACGAACCCAACCTATTAGGCAAAGTTACCAGTCTCGTCGTTTTACTCGGTGCGGGGTTGTACTTTACGGGTTGGACATACCGTTGGGCATATTTTAGCTTTTTTAATATTGAGGTTTCCACCCTCAACTTACCCTTTGAATCCTTCTATATCGCTGCATTCCAAGCCCTGTTTGGTTCTCCCTTCGCCATTATCCGAACCGCGATCGCGCTTATTCTCACGGCTACGGCGATTCACCTCACCCTCTGGCTGATTCAACATCCGGTGATGGCGAGTCTCACCACGCTCACCAAAAGAGTGCGATCGCCTCTCCGCAATTACGCCAGACAACACCCCAATGCATGGCTATCCCAAGGGATACAATCCTTGGTTAACTTTAGTTCAACTCAGTTTAATTCCCTGCAATTTTTAGGCTCTCTCACTGTCGAAATTGTGATTGTATTATGGGCATTAACCGCACTATTTTGGCTAGCCCAATGGCAAGCCGATACCGATGCTTGGATAGATGCAGTTAACGAAACCTCAACCCTACCGATTATCACCGTAGTTGCCCCAGACAACACAGTATCCCTGGGACGTAAACTGGACAATCCTCTGGTTAATCCGTCCGGTTTCCGGATTATCGGCGACCAAGATTTATATCAACGACTTTTGGGTAAAGAACTCACCGATACCAGTAATCCAGAAACCCCAATAGTCTGGCGCTTACTCATTGATCGCGACGGTTATTTTTACATCTTTCCAGCTTTGCCCGATAAACGCGATCGCACATTAAGTCCACCTGTTGTGATGATGTATGAAAGTGACGGAGGCGATCAACTAATGATCCTCAGTCCTCCAACCTCCCGGAATTAATTTGTTTGTCCAAAGTCCAAAAAGTTAGATGTAGGGGCGGGTTTAGGGAATCAATCCAGCTAGTCACCGATAAAGGAACAACAAAACCCGCCCATTCCCCCACCGCAAGACAATCAATTAATCCAAAACCGGCAATTAATCCAAAACCGGACAACAAAACCTACCGGATTGCTAAGAAAGGTGGAGTCGGGCGGGTTTTGTGGAAAGATGATCGGTGGCTCCATTAATTTTATCCCTAAACCCGCCCCTACATTGGATTTTATATCCCGATATCAGATTTTCCTATGAACCTGAAACCCGATCACAAAACCCATCTGATTGCTAAGTGCGATCGCACCTTAAAAATGTCGGGGTGAAAGGTGGAGTCGGGCGGGTTTTGTGGAAAGATGATCGGTGGCTCCATTAATTTTATCCCTAAACCCGCCCCTACATTAGATTTTATATCCCGATATCAGATTTTCCTATTTTTATTGATTAGTCAGCGCTTCAGCTTAAAGCGCTAAAGCGCAAACTAGAAACTCTTAAGCCTGGGAACTGGTGAACTGATCTCCCTTTTCCTCATAGCTGAAGCCTTGTTTTTCACGAACTATAGCTAAACCTTCTTGCAGTGCTGTCAAGCGATCGCCCATCCAGTGATGTCCGGGAATTAAGCCAGCAATGCCTAACTTTTCTAACCGACTTTTTATCTTCCCAGTTGCGCCAACAACAATCACCTCTCGTCCTTCATAAATCGCCTCTTGAATCGCATTTTCGATCGCCAAGGAAGACGTTACGCCCAGGATAGGAACTTCACCTAAATCGACAATCAAAACATCATAATTGGCAATGGCGTTGTGTTCTCTGGAAATGGCTTTGGCGACACCAAAAATCATCGGTCCACTCAGATGGAACAGTAAAACTCGCCCATTCGCCACATCTAAAATCTGCTTTTCCTCATCAGTGAGAACAATCTGATCATCCGCATCAGTAATCGCTTTAACTGCATTTGCTTGTAATTTTGATAGGTTTTCGATGGTTAATATATTCGCGATAAATACGCCAACGGCTACAGCGATCATTAAATCCACAAACACCGTTAGTAGTACCACACCATAGACAATCCCCGCTGCTTTCCAAGAGATTTTGTGAACTCGCTGGAGAAAACCCCAATCAATGATATTAATCCCAACTTTTAAAACAATTCCCGCTAAGACAGCAAGGGGAATTGTAGAGGTTAAAGGTGCTGCCCACAACACCACGATGAACAGCACTAAAGCACGGCAAATACCCGATAATGCCGTGCGTCCACCTGCTTGGATATTCACCACCGTTGCTGTGGTTGCTCCAGACCCGGCGATCCCACCACATAGACCCGTAATTAAATTAGCAACACCTTGACCAACTAACTCTTTGTTGGACTTGCAGTCTTGTCGAGTTAGACTTTCAGACACGAGACAGGTTAATAGGCAATCGATAGAACCTACCGTCGCCAATACTATCGCATTCACGAACATTAACCGCGCATTTCCTGGCGTAAAAGCAGGCATTTGTAGCTCAGGTAAACCCGGTGCAATTTCTCCAATCGTGCCGATTGTGCGAATCTCAACACCACTAAACAAAATCAGCGAAATGGCTGTCCCAATCACTAAAGCCACCAATTGAGGCGGCATCACTTTTTTAAATTGAGACGGGTAAAAGAAAAGAATCGCTAAGGTGATGGCTCCTAAAATTGTTTCCCAAGGATCGATATTCGTGATTAAAGTCGGCAGATTTTGAATCACACCCAGGACAGCCCCTGGAGGAGTTTCTTGTCCCAAGAAAGGAGCCAGTTGCAGAAAAATCAGAATCACGCCAATTCCGGTCATAAATCCGGAAATGACGTTATAGGGCAACATGATAATATATCGCCCTAATCGTAATACCCCAAAGATAATTTGAAAGACTCCTGCCATCATCACCACCGTGAATGCCAGGGGCAGATAATTGTCCGGATTATCCGCTTGAAGTCCAGCAATTACAGCGGTTAAAATAACCGTCATTGGGCCAGTTGGCTCAGAAATCAGGCTCGGTGTACCCCCAAATAAGGCAGCAAAAAATCCAACTAATATTGCCCCCCATAACCCCGCCGCAGCGCCAGCACCTGAAGCAATTCCGAAGGCTAACGCCATGGGTAAAGCAACAACAGCCGCCGTCAACCCGCCAAAAATATCTCCTTTTAGGTTGCGAAAGTGGATTTGATTGGTTATCATTAAACGTTTGTCTCTATTAACAAATCAAAAATCAAAGTTACCAGAAGTAATAAGTTATAAGTCAAAAATTACCGTTGAACCAGCATTTTTAGGGACACGATATATCGTATCCCTAGCTTAAGCAAGCTTGGTGCAGAAGTCCTAATTTATTGCTGATGAATACCCACAAGGAGACTTATGATTTCCATAGAGTATATCATAGTGATTTTACAATTTGCAATAAAATAGAGCTGTCGCTATGGAGGATAGGCGCACGTCGGTAAAGGGCGCACGTCGGTGCGCCCCTACGTTTCTGGGCGTGTGGTTAATACCAAATCTGGGTTAGCCACCCCCTTTATAAGCTAGTCCGCGCAGGCGGACTTTGCTTGTTTAGCTGCGACTTCTAGTCGCTAGGGCTTCTCTTTAACAGCACCGCTTGAGAATCGGCTAACTCAAAGCAGCGTAAATCTGCTAAGTGATCACCACTATCCAAACCCGGAGACGCGATCGCGACTTGCCATTCGCTCATATCCAATTGCAGCCAGTCTCCCACAGTAACCTTCATCGGTTCTCCCCCCATGTGCGCGACTATGGCGATTTGTTGATCATGATCATCAGGATTACTGCGAACCCCGTAATATACCGTCCGTTCCTCATCACTGATTTTATTGAATCGATCAATTCCAGCTAAATTGTGACCTAACCAGGGATGAGCATGGCGGAAACGACGCAAGCTCATGTTATAATCTGTTCTTGCTGCATCAAGCTTGTCCTCATAGTGAGAGACATTACACAGTTCGTAACAGTCTTCCATGAACATCAACGCGAATGACTTGAGCTTTTCAAGGGTCAACCCTTTCAAGAAATTCACCATTTCTGGCTTATTCAACTTTTTCAGCGGCTCAATATCACACTGATCCGTATTGTCTCCCAAACAGAACTGGCAAGCCTGGACAACCTCGGCAAGATTGTAATCCTTTTCAGTCATGGCAACTTGCAGCGCCCTGCCAAACTCCCGCAATTCCTCTAGCTGACTAAATCCCAAGGACTTCAACCGACTGAAACTTTCCGGCGCATCATAGAGTTCTGGCGTCACTTGCCAATCCAAGAACCCAACTTCTTCAGAAACCACCTTGACCCCATAGCGTTCATCGGTATTGCGGAAAAACATCCATGGGGCGTGCATTGTCGCATTGATAAAGTCCATGGGCAATCCCGGACTGAACCCATACACCCAAAGCGTCACCGCCTGGTTATCGTAAGCATTATTTAATACTTCTGGCAGCGTACTGCCTAAATTCCAATTAATCTGGGCATCTAGCGGGATTTGATTGCCCCGGCGCACCGTATCATGATTACCACAACCGGTGATCCAATGATCCCCTTCAAAGATCACCTCACACACCCGACGCCATTTGCGATCCCAAAACTTTTCTAAGGCTGGGGTGTTATGGGCAAAAATCAGGGGTCCCCATTGGAACGATTCCGGTTTCAGGTTAATTAATTCCCGGTACGTCGAGATCTCTTCCCATCCTTCAGCGGGCCAGGGACGACCATCTTCAAAAATGGTAAATAAGAGTCGTTGATGTCCCTCAATATCCTGAACCACATCACTCATCGCCAGCAGATAGGCGTCATCATATTCCACCAGTCCAGACAGAGGATTAAAGAAGCGGAAATCTTGACCCCCATCAATACGCACCCCATCAGCGCCCGTATTAATTTTACGCCGCTGCATTTCCAAAAACATCGCCCGTACTGTCGGTAACTGATGGTTCAAGTCTTGACCGTACATATTCGGACCTTTGAGGAACTGGCGATGCAGGAGTAACTCCGATTGGTTATCTGCATGACCATACACCAGGTCATAGATAATTTGAATTGGACCGGTGGGAAAATTATGCAGGGTGGCGATAAAGTCTACCAATTCATCAGGGCGCAAGCTACCCAAAAGCGCTGCATTTGTAGCACTCGATCCCAAAATTGGCACGTCATAGCCCCAATCCTGGGTATGGGGTTTCCTCAGTTTAATTTGCAGGTCATCTTCATCTTCGGCAATACAGACGAAAAATTCACTTTCTGGACTGTATTCATCTCGATACTCAATCGTGGGTTCCATGGGGAGTAGCTGAATGGCATCGTAACCCACGTAGTTTTCTTCGGCTGGGGTTAAGGGAAGATTTCCAGCTAATTTACTGGCAATTTGGCGATAAATACGGGTTAATCCCTCAACCGTTCCCTCTTTAGAGGCGGTGCCAATATGAAGCTGTAAAATGTTCCGGGGGGCTGGCACACGCGGAAAGGTTAGGGGATCAGAGCGGACGCTGGTGGCTTTGAAGTAATCCAGATCAGCTCGTTGTTTCTGTAAGCTTGCCATATCATACAGTTCAGCCGGTCCGAACACCCCATAAGGCATGGAATAGGGAATTGTATCTCGAATCGCTTGTAGGTTCCCTTGTTGATCGACAAAGCGCAGCCAGTAGAATGATCCCATCTGCTCCCGGTTTCCGGGACGCATCCCAGCGATGACACCCCAATGGTATTCCCCTTCTTGTTTTAAGAATAGGCGATCGCGACGAAAGGAGACGGTTTGCTCAACCACCCGACAATCAATCGGCTCAAGGGGGGTTAAGACTTCCAGATAGATTTCCATCTTCCGCATCACCTGCGCCAACAACCGAGGGGTCCAGAAGCCAATTTCGGTTAACCCATCGGAACGGTAATGCGCCCCCAAGCGTCCGGCTATGGCTTGAGCTTTTTCAAAATAGGTGGCGTCTGAATGCTCAATGGTAGCTGCCCAATCTATGACGTCTTGGGTGGCATCTTCAACCAATCGGATGGACGGTTTTGTATCAACTTTCACAGTAACTTAATCTCGCAACCACTACCCAACTGCTGTACAGGTAACTAAATCCTGACTTTCGGGATCGGTCTACCTGTACGGCGAATTCCCGTCAAGTTTAACAGTCCCACAGCTTCTCTGAGAGTAAAACACTGTCATTGGTCATTTGTCATTGGTCATTCGTCATTGGCTTCCCCATCTCCTGATAACTGATACCTGATACCTGATAACTGATAACTCCCCCAACACCCATTAGGGTATAACTCTGAGACAGCCACGACACATTAACTGTCCTGGGGTTAGAGTGAGTTCTTTGAGATCAACCTCTGAGCCTAAATCAATCGTGAACGGCTCCAATGCGATCGCATGAGCATTAAGTTGAATCTGGAGGGGGTGCAGTTGCAGATGTTGAGGCGTTACCAGTTGAATCCCGGCATCAATCTGAACCAGGATTTCCTGAGTCTCTGGGTGTGTCACTGTTCCTTTGAGGGTGAGGTGTTGCCCATCAATCTTAATCTGCTGCCAACTTATGGTAGACGGGTTTAGAGGTGGATACTGATCCGGTGGATTATAAGAATTAATAAAGGTATTCAGTAATTCGGTTAAAGCATTTGATAATAAGGGAGCGTCCAGAGAGGCTTGCAGGTCGCTCTCTCGCAGTATAAGTTGACCCGTAACTGGGACAGGTTCTAGGAGTTGTAAGGGTTTGCCTTTAAACACCTGAGTAAGATTGAAGCGAATATTTGTTCCATCTAGCTGGATTTGCGACAGGTGCAGTCCTTGATAGATAGCACGACGAGCCGCAATAGACACAGTAGGAATGTGTCCTCGAAGAATTTGGCGATCGCGACCCATCAGCTTAAACTGTAGTGTTTCCACGGCATCCACCTGCGATCGCAGCCATAATTGCACGGCGGGGGATACCACTGTGCTAATCATCCGGCTGCCTTTGTCTGTCCCAGCTTTTGATTTATTAACGCCCATTGCCACAATTTCGGGTCAATCCTGTATTCTGACACAACGGGGATAGTCTCCGAGCAAGGCAATGAGCAGGTAAAAAAACCAAACGCTTGCAATTCTCCGCATTCTTGTAATATTTGTACATGGTCTATTCTGGTCAGGGCTAGAAGTAGACTGATTCTCTCTAGCCACCTTAAAAGCCGGAGAGGTTTAAACCCAACTCCTGCTGGATACCATAAGGATGGAACTCAACTTGGAACCAGCACGATCTGGGTCGAGACGAACTAGCTTACACAGGTAGTCAAGCCATGGAGGAAAGAGTACAAAAAATTATTTCACAGTGGGGTATCGCCTCACGGCGTCAAGCTGAGAAAATGATCGTAGCCGGACAAGTTCGGCTAAATGGTACTCTGGTGCAGCTAGGGCAAAAAGCGAATCCGGAAACGGATTTGATTGAAGTTAATGGTCAACGGCTCAAACCCAGTAATCGTCCTCAGACAATTTATCTGTTGCTCAATAAACCTGTGGGTGTAGTCTCTACTTGTCGGAATGATCGGGTGTGTAATACCATTCTTGAGAAGCGTCGTACAGTTCTTGATTTACTGCCAAGCACGATTAGACAAGGTCAGGGCATCCATCCGGTGGGACGGTTGGACATGGAATCTACAGGAGCGTTAATTCTGACAAATGACGGAACACTGACCTATAAACTTACCCATCCTCGCCATCACGTTCCCAAGACGTATCGGGTTTGGGTCAAGGGTCATCCTTCTGAATCAATTCTCTCGGCTTGGCGTCAGGGTGTGGACTTGTCGGGTAGAACCACTTTACCTGCTCAAGTTCGAGTACTCAAGCAGCAACCCGATAAAACACTTTTAGAAATTGTCTTGACAGAAGGGAGAAACCGTCAAATTCGTCGAGTTGCTGACCTGCTAGGCTATCCAGTAATCCATCTGCACCGCACGGCAATTGGTCCGATTCAATTACAACGACCGGGTGAACCGATACTGCTCAGTGGTCACTACCGTTATCTTGAAGAATTTGAAATCCGCTTCCTCCACAACCGAGTTCACTAACCCTTACGAAAACGTGCCAGCAGATATCAAGGAGTACCGTGTATGAAGGAGAATACGAGTCATTTGCAGCAGGAACAAGTTGAGAAGCTCGAAGTTATCGGCGCTCGCCTACGCCAGTTTCGCC
This sequence comes from Coleofasciculus sp. D1-CHI-01, assembly GCF_040218875.1. Classification (NCBI taxonomy): domain Bacteria; kingdom Bacillati; phylum Cyanobacteriota; class Cyanophyceae; order Coleofasciculales; family Coleofasciculaceae; genus Coleofasciculus; species Coleofasciculus sp. D1-CHI-01. Next base: position 25,729 of record NZ_JAVJQP010000030.1, on the reverse strand, counting down.
TCGAACAGTCGATTACCTTAGAGGAAGTTGCGGCTCAAACCCGAATTCAGGCACGGCTTTTACGGGCGATTGAAGACGGTAAGATCGACCAGTTGCCAGAACCTGTATACATTAGAGGCTTTATCCGGCGATTTGCCGAAGCGCTGGGACTCAACGGGGCAGAACTTGCCGATGCTTTTCCGGTGGGAGCGAGTATCCAGTTGATCAAACCCCGTTGGCGGCATTTACCCGCTGCTCAATTGCGACCGCTTCATCTCTACCTGCTCTATATTCTGTTGGTGATTGGTTCGGTCAGTGGTTTATCTCACATTCTGAGTCGCTCGGCAGTGCAAGTGATTGAAGTTGAGAATGCCCCCTCAGCCCAGCAGTTTCCGACACCGAAAAACTCCGAACCCAGACCACCGAAACAGTCCCTTGATATTAACCAATCGGCGGAAATTAGTCATGCCAGCCAAGATGGTAAACCGGTGCAGGTTGGTGTCACCTTGAAGGCGCAGTCCTGGATTCGAGTCGTTGTGGATGGTAAAACAGAATTTGAAGGCGTCTTGCCCGAAGGCACCCAGCGGACTTGGGTGGCGGATCAACAACTGATTGTCCGGGCGGGTAATGCCGGAGGCGTCCTAGTCGAGTTTAATGACCAAAGTGCTAAACAAATGGGCGCCCCCGGTGCGGTTGAGGAAATGACTTTTGCGGCTAATCCTCGGTCTTGATCGTCTGTTTGCTCAACAGGTTAACCCTCAAGAATCATGCGGTGTCCGACCATAAGTATAAATTAGGGTTCTGATGCGATCGCGCAGTTGGTCACTCAACATCTCTGCTCGATAACGCCATTTCCAGTTTCCCTCAGATGTACTGGGACGGTTCATCTGAGCCTCTGTACCCAAATCCAAGAAATCTTGGAAGGGAATCATGGCAAGATTGGCGACACTGCTGTAGGCTAACCGGATTAAATCCCAATTGATGCCTTCCTCACTTAACCCTCCTAAGTAACGAATCGCATTTTCTCGTTCATAGTCGGGGATCTGGTTAAACCAGCCGATTGTCGTGTTATTATCATGGGTTCCGGTATAAATCAGACAGTTGCGCTCTAGGTTAAAGGGTAAATACGGATTATCTGAACCGCCACCAAAGGCAAAATGTAAAATCTTCATCCCCGGAAATCCAAATTGATCCCGCAATGCCTCAACTTCAGGGGTAATTACACCTAAATCCTCGGCGATAATCGGTAGTCCTTCTAATTCCCGCTTGAGGACTTTGAAAAATTTAGCTCCCGGTCCTTTGACCCAGCGCCCATTCATGGCAGTGGTTTCACCTTGGTCAACCTCCCAATACGCCTCAAAGCCGCGAAAATGATCAATTCGCAGCACATCGACGTACTCAAACATCATCTTTAGGCGCATGATCCACCAGCGGTAGTTATTGTGTTCCATGCGTTCCCAGTCGTAAATGGGGTTACCCCACAATTGACCGGTTTCACTGAAATAGTCTGGGGGAACACCCGCCATCAGCGAAGGTTCGCCTGTTTTCTCATCAACGGCAAACAGTTCTCGGTTTGACCAAACATCCGCGCTATTATGGGCGACATAAATCGGGATATCGCCAATAATTTGGATATTGCGGTCATTGGCATACTGCTTCAACCATGACCACTGGCGGAAAAACTCAAACTGGAGGTACTTGTGGTAGTAAATGCGATCGCGTAACCGTTCTCGCCACTCATTCACCGCTTGCGGTTCGGCTTTAGCAATGTCTGGCTCCCATAAATGCCAACTCACATCATCAAAGGTGTTGTGGAGTGCCATAAATAAGGCATAATCATCGAGCCAATAGGCGTGACGCTGACAAAATTGCTCGAATTCCTCCTGTTGTTCCGGGGAAGCTTCCCGCTTAAAGCGATCGCAGGCTTTGAGCAGGAGCGATTTTTTCAGGGGAATGGCTCGCTCAAAATCGATAGTATCCGGGGGAAACTCCGGTAGATGAGCTAAGTCTTCATCCTTGAGTAGCCCCTTCATTTGCAGTTGTTCTGGGCTAATCAACATTGGGTTTCCCGCCATGGCGGAGTAAGACATATACGGCGAGTTACCAAACCCCGTTGGTCCGACGGGCAAGATCTGCCAAAATCGCTGATCGCTAGCCGCCAAAAAATCAATAAATTGATACGCGGGTGAGCCTAAGTCACCAATTCCATAAGGACTGGGAAAGCAAGTGGGATGCAGCAAAACACCACTCGATCTAGGAATCTGCATAGAGGATAGACCATAGTACAGCAAAACAAGTCCTATCGACATTAGCACGCTAGGGAGACGTTAAAAAAGAGCGATCGTGGTAGATTTAACTCTGCCGATAGAGGTATTCTGAAAACAACGAACCCAAGGCGATCGCTACCCGTTACCCGAACTTGACTTGTGACTTACCGAAATCCCGTTCCCACCGTCGATATCATTGTCGAACTCATGGATCGACCCTCGCGACCGATTATTCTGATCGAACGCAAAAATCCCCCCCTAGGCTGGGCAATTCCTGGTGGCTTTGTCGATTACGGGGAATCGGTGGAAACCGCAGCGGTTCGCGAAGCAAAGGAAGAAATTGGCTTACAGGTGGAGTTAATTGAGCAGTTTCACGTCTATTCGGCACCTGACCGCGATCCGCGTAAGCATACCCTGAGTATTGTGTTTCTAGCTACGGGGACAGGCGAACCCCAAGCCGCTGATGATGCCAAAAATTTGAATATTTTTAATCTGTGGGAGATTCCCGCGAATCTATGTTTCGATCATGACCAGATTTTGCGGGATTATCGATATTATCGCCATTATGGAGTGCGTCCTCATTAGAAACTATTTTCTGTTCCCTGTTCCCTGTTCCCTGTTCCCTAACCCATGAATGCGATCGCACAAACTCTAACACCGATTGTGGGTGACTCTAACATCTACCAGGGGGATACTTTACCTCCGCTATGGCAAGAGCGACTCAAGAGAGCCTATGGCGTAGACACGATTACCAGTACGCTTGTTTGTCCAACCACAATTCCACAGCTTTGTCAAGTAATGGAGTCTGCCAATACCCATAACTGGCAAGTTCTTCCCGGCGGGAATGGGAGTAAATTAGCCTGGGCGGGTGTGGGTAAACCAGTTAACGTGGTGATTAGTACCCAAAACCTGAATCAGGTGATTGATCATGCGGTGGGTGACTTGACAGTAACGGCGCAAGCGGGTGTGAAATTGGCAGATTTACAGCCAATACTGCTGAAAACCAATCAATTTTTGCCTCTAGAACCCGCCTACCCGGAATCCGCCACTCTGGGTGGAATTATTTCAACGGCGGATAGTGGCTCATGGCGACAACGCTATGGTGGGGTTCGGGATATGCTATTGGGAGTTTCCTTTGTCCGCAGTGATGGACAACTCGCCAAAGCCGGGGGACGAGTGGTGAAAAATGTGGCGGGTTATGACTTGATGAAACTGTTGACGGGGGCGTATGGAACCCTGGGAATTATAACCGAGGTGACGTTTCGCTTGTATCCGGTACAAGAAGCATCGGGGACAGTGGTACTCACCGGAGACGCTGACGCTGTTGCATCAACAACCCAAACCTTACTCGCGTCCGCCCTAACCCCTACAGCCGCCGATTTACTCTCCTCTGGATTGGTAAAACAATTGGATATCGGTCAAGGTATGGGCTTAATGGTACGCTTCCAAAGCGTCACCAAAAGTGTACAGGAGCAGTCATCCCGTTTGCTAGAGGTGGGGCAACAGTTGGGATTACAAGGCACGCTTTATCAGGATAACGATGAAGCGAGTCTATGGCAATCATTACCAGAACAAATCTGGGGAATGCCCCAATCCACCTCGATTACTTGCAAAATAGGAGTAGTACCAACAGCAGCAGTTATGACGTTAACTGTACTGGATACTCTCACATCGGGAACGGGATTAGGGTTAATTCATGCTGGAACTGGATTAGGAAAAATGCGGTTGGAACCCGAAACAGTGAAACCTGAGACGATTTTAAAGATGCGAGAGCATTGCCAATCTCACAGCGGCTTTTTGACGGTACTAGAGGCTCCAATTAGTGTAAAGCAACAGCTTGATGTTTGGGGATACAGTGGCAACGCTTTAGATATTATGCGTCAAATTAAACATAAGTTTGATCCGAAAAACCTTTTAAGTCCTAATCGATTTGTCGGAGATATTTGAAGACAGAATCCACAGGAGCATATCCGACTTTTCACGGCATAGAGTTTTGACCATTCACGACTCTCGATGGAACCTAGTTTTTCCGAATGTAGGGGCGGGTTTCACTATTATCTTTTCTTTTGCACCCAAATATAACTAAACCCGCCCCTACCCACCTCTCACGCACAATTTATTAATTTCTGCACATCTACCTAAAACGACAAAATATGCAAACGGATTTTAAATTTCCCACACCTGATTCAGTCAAAGAAAGCGCAGCAACAACACCGTTAGAAACGGAACAAAATGATTCTCAATCCCCTGGTTTTGATCCTAAAAACCCTCCCAAACAAGACTTAATCGATACTTGTGTTCATTGTGGGTTTTGCCTCGCCACCTGTCCCAGTTACCGAGTGATTGGGAAGGAAATGGATTCGCCCAGGGGACGGATTTATTTGATGGATGCGATTAACAAAGGTGAAGCACCATTAGCCGAGGCGACGACGCAACATTTTGATTCCTGCTTAGGCTGTTTGGCTTGTGTGACCACCTGTCCTTCTGGCGTACAGTATGATAAGTTAATTTCAGCCACACGTCATCAGGTTGAACGAAATCAGCCTCGGAGTTTACCGGATCGGATTATTAGAGCGCTAATCTTTAATCTGTTTCCTTATCCGGGACGCCTGCGCCCTTTCCTTGCGCCACTTTATCTGTATCAAAAATTAGGATTACAAAAGCTAGTTCGGTCTACAGGATTATTAAAGCAAATAGTCCCCCGTTTAGCGGCAATGGATTCAATTTTACCGCAAATTACTTTAAAGTCTTTCCAAAATAACTTCCCAGATGTGATTCCGGCGCAAGGGGAAAAGCGGTATCGAGTGGGTGTGATTTTGGGGTGTGTACAGCGGCTATTTTTCTCCCCCGTTAATGAAGCGACGGTGCGAGTATTAACGGCGAATGGCTGTGAAGTGGTGATTCCCAAAACTCAAGGCTGTTGTGCTGCATTACCCGAACATCAGGGACAAACGGAACAAGCCCAAGCCTTGGCGCGACAAATGATTGATAGTTTTGAGGGAACGGATGTTGATTATGTGATTATTAATGCCGCAGGTTGTGGTCATACGTTGAAGGAATATGGGCATATATTAGACGATGATCCAGTTTATCGCCAGAAAGCGCAAGACTTTGCGGCGAAAGTGAGAGACGTGCAGCAGTTTTTAGCTGAGGTAGGATTGACGGCGAAGTTGTCACCTCTGACCGATAAACCATTGACAATGGTTTATCAAGATGCTTGTCATTTGTTACATGGACAAAAAATTTCCGTACAACCGCGTCAGTTATTGCGGAAAATTCCGGGGGTAACATTACGCGAACCCATTGATGCGGCGCTATGTTGTGGGAGTGCGGGGGTTTATAATATGCTGCAACCGGAAATAGCTGATGAGTTGGGACAGCAAAAGGTTGAGAATTTGTTGAATACTGGGGCGGAGTTAATTGCGTCATCGAATCCGGGATGTTCGCTGCAAATTAAGAAGCATTTAAACGTGCAGGAGAAAGAGATATCCTTGATGCATCCGATGGAGTTGTTGGATTATTCCATTCGCGGGGAAAAGTTGGCGATTGGGGATTAAGGAATTGATGTAGGGGCGCACCGACGTGCGCCCTTTCATATCGACGTGCGCCCTTTCATATCCTGTCCGGCAAATCACCCCTAAAAATGTCGCGCCCAGCCTCTTATACTATCATTGACAACCCTTGCTGACCTGACTTGACTGGGGCTAAAAACGATGACCATCGAATTCTTACGCCATTTTTATCGGGCGACTGATCCGGGGAAACCTCTGTTTGCTCAAGATCCAGAGGATCAGAAGCTTTATATCGATTTCTCAGAAGTACGTGGCGGTCAGATTATTGAGGAACTTAAGGATAATATTAGCTTCTTTTCGCCCGATAGTCCTACCTGTTCCCTGTTCACTGGACATATTGGTTGTGGGAAATCCACCGAGTTATTGCGGCTGAAGTTGGAACTGGAACAAGAGGGGTTCCATGTGGTCTATTTTGAGTCCTCCCAAGACTTAGAAATGGCGGATGTGGATATTGGTGAAGTGCTACTGGCGATCGCACGTCAGGTTAGTCAAAGTTTACAGGATATTTCCCTGGTTGAACCCAGGAGACTGAAAGAGTTTCTGGCTGGTGCATTGGAGGTGTTGAACTCGGAGGTGACGGGGATAAAGTTGAAGATTCCCGGATTGAAGCTACTGGGGGATTCTCTGGGTGATGTGGGGATGACTTCAGACAAGGATAAGTTTTCTCTCTATTTTGGTATTGGCGAAATTACCACCCGCACCAAAAGCGATGCGAGACTGCGAGAACGGTTGAATCGGTATCTGGGACCCCAGAAAAATCAACTCGTGGATGCGATAAATCAGGAATTGCTGGAACCCGCGATCGCATCCCTAAAAGCGATCGGTAAAAATGGATTGGTGGTGATTGTGGATAACCTTGACCGCCTGGATAGTCGCCCCAAGGATTGGGGACGTCCGCAACCGGAATATTTGTTTGTCGATCAAGGGGATTGTTTAAATCGACTCAATTGTCATGTCGTTTATACTATGCCTTTGGGGTTGAAGTTTTCTAAAGAATATGGCAATCTCACCCAACGATTTACCGATGAACCGAAAGTCTTACCCATGGTGTCGGTGAAACATCCCGATGGCGAGATTTGTGAGAAAGGAATGCAGCAATTACGCCAAATGCTGTTAGTCCGGGCGTTTCCCAACCTGAATGAATCGGAACGAATTGAGAAAATTCCCGAACTGTTCGAGAATGCAGAAACCCTCGATCGCCTTTGTGCGATTAGTGGCGGACACGTTCGGGATATATTGAGTATATTGAATGCCTGGATTCGCAAGAATAAACAACTACCCCTATTGCGGGAAACCTTGGAAGCGGTGATTCGTTCCCGGCGCAATGAAATGGTGATGGTGATGTCCGATGCTGATTGGGAATTATTGCGTCAGGTGCGACAACGGAAAAAAGTGAGTGGGATTGATGGATATGAGAAGTTGATTAATAGTCGATTGGTGTTTGAATATCGGCAGAATCAGGAATCTTGGTTTGACATCAATCCCCTTTTAGCAGAAGCGAAGGAGATGCAGGATTAGTTATTGGTCATTGGTCATTAGTCATTGGTCATTCGTCCTTTGTTCTAATCCTTGATCTACCGTAGGGTGGGCATTGCCCACCAACCTCATCTAAGCGTACCATGCGGCTAAAATATAAATTAACCATGACTTAGATATGGACAATGGCTCCTGCTACTGATATTCACCAAAAAGCGATCGCGTTGATTGGACAGCTACCCCAAGACAAATTGATAGCGGTTGTGCAACTCTTAGAATTTTTAGCACAGCCGCCTCAGCCGAGTACAGTTAGTCCCCAGGAAGCCCAGTTGCTAGAGGTGATTGACAACCATCTGCCAGAAGATGAGCAGGTACACTTAAATAGATTGCGCGATCGCTGTGAATGGGGTGAACTGAGTGAAGCGGAATATCAGCAACTGATTGGTTACGAAGATTTGTTAGAGGAGAAGCGAGTAAAACGATTAGAAGCCCTGATCCAACTAGCACAGATTAGGAATATTGACCTGATCCGCTTAAACCAACAAATTCAGTTAAGCTCCTAACCTTCCCATGCCGTCTGACTATGAGCGAATCCCGATAGCACTGAGACAGGAAATTGCTCAACGGGCGAAGCATCGATGCGAATACTGCCGTTGCCCAGATGAATTCTCTCCTGACAGCTTTACCGTTGATCATATTAAGCCTCGACAACTCGGTGGAACAACCACTACTGAAAATTTAGCCTGGGCGTGTTTCGGCTGTAATGGTCGTAAATACACCCGCACTGTTTATCCTGACCCACAGACTGGACAAGAGATTGCCCTATTCAATCCTCGCCAGCAGAATTGGATAAAACATTTTGATTGGAGTGAGGATTTAACTCAACTACTCGGTCGAACCCCCTGTGGTCGTGCAACCATTGCAGCACTTGCACTTAACCGTCCAGGAGTTGTAAATCTTCGACGCCTGCTGATCTTGGTCGGACTGCATCCACCGGATTAGTGAGAAAAGTCTTGAACTCTTCGTTTTTATTCGAGGAAACCAGGTTTGTAGGGGCGGGTTTCACCATTATCATTTCTTTTTGACCCAGACGCGACTAAACCCGCCCCGACCCTAACCATTGATGCTACTATTTGTTCAAAACCCGTCCTGTCCCAGACGCCCAAAAAACCCCTCACCTATCCAAGAAACCCCATAATTCCTCTGCGAACCTCTGCGTTAAAACAAAACAATTCCTCCATTCCCTCCCAATACTACTCGGATCAGCTCTAAATGTAATTTCTGCTCCCCCAGCTCCCCCAGCTCCTCTATCCCTTGCCTATTGCCCAACGCCCTCACCATGACCCACCAACCCCCCGACGATATTATCGCCCACAACCAGACCGAACTCGACGAACTCGCCTGGTCAATCGAGATGTCTCTGGGACAATTTCGCATCTATTTCGCCCGATGTAATTATATCCAGTTGCGATCGCGCCTCATCCAACAACTACAAGCTTTAACCTCGGTAGAGATACGGGTGGTCAAAATTAAAGCATCAGAACGCACCCTCTATGCTCGCATCCAGGCGGAATTAGGCGACGAGAAACCTGACGCCGCGATGGTGCTGGGGTTGGAGGCGGTGGAGAATAGCCGCCAGCTTTTGAGTGCTACCAATCAGGTGCGGGAGGAGTTTCGTAAGCATTTTTCCTTTCCCTTGGTGCTGTGGGTGAATGACCAAGGATTCAAGGATTTCTTGATGTATGCGCCTGATTTTCAAAGTTGGGGAATTACGTCCCATTTTTTGATGCCGAGGGATGAGTTAATTGCCGTTTTACGGGAAAATGTCGAGGCATTTTTTGCCGGACGGTTACAGTTAACTGTAGACCACTGTCGGGAAATTCACCAGGCAACGCAGGACTTGCCAGAAGCGGAGTATCAAGGGAGTCCGGAATTGGCGGCGACGGTGGAAACCTTGCGGGGTGTGGTTCAGGCAGGTCATCCAGTCAATCGAAATTTAGACCAAGGATTAATTCATTATCAAAACAGTGCCGCCCTTTGGCAAGACTGTGAGCAGGTAGAATACCAGGGAAAACTGTTACGGGAATTAGCGATCGGCTATTCCTTAAAAGCCGCGTCTATCGAGGATATCCAGCATCCGGATTGGCAAGCCGCACGGCAGTATGTTCAGCAATGTTTAGCCGTCTTTGCCGCCGCCCAACGTCCCGATTTAGTCGCAAATTCCCTCTCTAGTTTGAGTGGAATTCTGCGGCGGTTGGGGGAGTGGCAGGAATTACAACAGTGGGCAGAACAAGCAATTGCATATCATAAAGAAGCGAATCTGTCAAATCAATTAGCCCAAGACTATGGCATATTAGCCCAAGTCGCCCTGGCAGAAGCCAACTGGCAGCAGGCGCAGGAGTTGGCGCAGCAGGCGTTGGACTGTTTAGCGGTCAGTTCGGGGGAAACGGACAAACCGTGGCAGATGGCATACGCCGAGAGTCAGTATCGGTTCACATTGGCGCAGGCGTATTCTGGGCTAAATCAACCTCAAGCGGCGATTGAGAATTTAGAACGCGCCCAAACTTTAGGCAGTCCGGAGTATGACACTGCCCTTTATCTGGATATTCTCAGTCAGTTGCAGCAGGGGTATTTTCAGCAACGGCGGTATGTTCAGGCGTTTGACATCAAACTGAGGCGACAATCCATTGAACAGCAGTATGGCTTACGGGCATTTGTCGGCGCGGCGTGGATACAGCCGCAACGGGAGGCAAAGTTAGTCCCGACGGTGGCAAGTCCAGCCTATTCTCAGCCCGGAGTTGGGGAGATGATTGCCCCAGAAATTGCCGCATCGGGGCGTCAGTTGGATGTGGAACGGTTAATTGAGCGGATTGGGCGGCATGATTGTAAGTTAATTGTGATTCATGGGCAGTCTGGTGTGGGTAAGAGTTCCTTGGTGCAGGGGGGATTGGTGCCAGCCTTGAAGCAGAAGGCAATTGGCACATCGGATACGTTATCGGTGACGATGCGGGTGTATTCCCATTGGCAAGAGGAATTGGCACAGTTATTGGCAGAGGCGTTGGTAGACAATGGGGTGGGGACATTACCCGATGGTGTAGAGACGTTCCATGGAACGTCTCTACAGGCAACGTCTCTACTACAACACACAGAACGGTTGAATCTGCGGACGGTGCTGATTTTTGACCAGTTTGAGGAGTTTTTCTTTGTCTATCCCGACGCTAGGGAACGGCGGCGCTTTTTTGAGTTTATTGGGGAATGTCTGAAGATTTCCCCGGTGAAGGTGGTTCTCTCCCTGCGGGAGGATTATTTGCACTATTTATTAGAGTGCAATTACCTGGACAGTATGAAGGTGATTGGTAATGATATTCTCAGTCGGAATATCCTCTATCGGTTAGGAAATTTTTCGGCAGCGGATACTCAATCGATAATTCAACGGTTAACCGAACGGTCGAGTTTTCATCTAGAAGCGGCGTTAATTGAAGCCTTGGTGCAGGATTTAGCTGGGGATGTGGGGGAAGTGCGCCCGATTGAATTGCAGGTAGTGGGGGCGCAACTGCAAACGGAGAAGATTACCCAGTTAGCCGAGTATCGCCAGTATGGGGAACAGGCGAAAGAAGTGTTAGTGCAGCGCTATTTAGATGAAGTCGTGGCAGATTGTGGGGAGGAAAATCGACAGGCGGCGGAGTTGGTGTTGTATTTGTTGACGGATGAGAAGGGAACTCGCCCGCTGAAGACACGGGCAGAAATTGAACGGGATTTGCAGGCGTTGGCGGTGACGGTGACGGCGGAGGGTGTAACCCGACCTCTCCCTAACCCTCCCCTGCAAGGGGAGGGAACCGGAATAGGGGAGGGACATCCGGCTCACCCTTCTCTAGCTCCCCCTTCTCCGGCTCCCCCTTCTCCGGCTCCCCCTTCCCTTGCAGGGAAGGGGGCTGGGGGGTTAGGTCTCCATCCGCCAACCCCATCCTTAGATTTAGTCTTACAGATATTCGTCAAATCAGGCTTAGTCTTACTATTACCGGAAAATCCCGAACAGCGATATCAATTAGTTCATGATTACTTAGCCGCCTTTATTCGCCAGCAGCAGGAACCGCGATTACAAGAATTAATCGCCCAATTAGAGAACGAACGCCAACAGCGCCGACAAGCAGAAGCACAGCGTCAGTTAACCGAGGCGGAACTCCAACGAGTCGAAAAAGTGAGGCAGAAGTTAAATCGCCAAGTGCGTCGTGCTTTTGCCGGATTGGTATTAACGGGAGTTGTCGCTGGTGTAATTTTCGTATCTTTGGGGGGATTTGCCGCCAAAACTTGGGAACAGGCAGAGAATGCAAAGGCTCAATTTCGAGAAGCAGATAGTCGAGCCGCGAAAGCACAGACTGACTATAATCGAACACAAGCGCAATATAAAAAAACACAAGACAATTTTAAACAAGCACAGAAGACTTTCCAGCAGGTTCAGGCAAAGCTAAAAAACGCTCAAACCCAAACTCAAGCCGCCGAAACCAAACAGAAAGAAGCCGAAGCCAAACGCCAAGCGGCACAGAAACAGGTGCAACAGGCACAGCGCCAAATGCAAGCCGCCAATCAAAACCTGGAAACTGCCCAGGCAAAGGTAAACCAGGCACAGCAGCAATATGAAACCGCCAATCAAGCCGCTGAAACTGCCCGGAAGACTGTAGAAACGGCACGACGGGAACAAGCCCAACTCCAGGAACAAGTGCAACTCGCCGAAACTGCCCTGCAAGACGCGGAAGTGGCAAAAAACGAAGCCCGAACTGCCCAGGAAGCCGCCCAAATCGCTCAGAAAGAAGCCCAGGAGGGAACGAGACTGGAACGAGAGGGGACGAATGCTATTAAAGAATTTGAATATCAACCGCTCAATGCGCTAATTGCTGCCATGGAAGCGGGACAAGATTTACAGAAAATTGTTAAAAATCGCCCCCTGAAAGACTATCCCGCCACTAGCCCGATGCTGGCGTTGCAAACGATTCTGGACAATATCCAGGAACGAGTTCAGCTAAACGGGCATCAGAGTACTGTCAGAAGCGCCAACTTTAGCCCGGATGGGCAGCAGATCGTTACCGCTTCTTTGGATAATACCGCCCGGGTGTGGGATAGAAAGGGCAACCTGCTTACCGAACTTAAGGGGCATCAGTATCCTGTCGGCAGCGCCAATTTTAGCCCGGATGGGCAGCGGATAGTTACCGCTTCATCTGATAATACCGCCCGGGTGTGGGATAAAAAGGGCAACCTGCTCACTGAACTTAAGGGGCATCAAGGTTATGTCACCAACGCTAACTTTAGCCCCGATGGGCAGCGGATAGTTACCGCTTCATCTGATAATACCGCCCGGGTGTGGGATAGGCAGGGGAACCTACTCACCGAACTCAAGGGGCATCAGGGTTATGTCACCAGCGCCAATTTTAGCCCCGATGGAGAGCGGATTGTCACTGCCTCAGTTGATAAAACCGCCCGGGTGTGGCGGGCGGATGGGTTAGACTCGCTGTTAGCGCGAGGCTGTGACTGGTTGAATCAGCATCTAATTTTCAACCCCCAAGACTTAGAAAAATTAGCGGTTTGCCAAACCCCCGCCAACAAAACCGCCGCCGCCCAATTTTGGGTTTACCAGGGTGAAACCCAAGCCAGAACCGGGAATATTGAGCCAGCCGTGGAACTCTTCGGCAAAGCCTTAGCCTGGAATCCCAATTTCAACCTCAATCCTCAACAAAAAGCCGAGCAATTAGCGGAAGCCTCAGAGTTAGTTAAACAGGGAGAATCGGCTGCACGAGAGGGCAAGATTGATGAAGCGGTTACAGCATTTGATCGTGCTAGAGAACTTGACCCCAGCTTAGACGTTAAGCCAGAAACAAAAACCGCCTCTCTATTAGTTGAACAGGGTCAGCGTCTGGCGGATGAGGATCAAATTATGGAGGCTTTCGCCGCTTATAGCCAAGCCCAAACCCTCGATTCCACAGTTGAAATTCCTGCTCAAGCTTGGAATCAAATCTGCTGGTTTGGTAGTATCAATGGTGATGCTCAAAATGTGATAATTGCCTGTGAAAAAGCGGTAGAACTTGCCTCAGACAATGACCGTCCTAACTATCAAGATAGCCGAGGTTTAGCTAGGGCGTTAACAGGTGATACTCAGGGAGCGATTAAAGACTTTCAGGCATATATTGATTGGATTAATATCGAACAAGAAAAATCCCAACCTGAAAGTCAATTTGATTTCCGGGAGGATATTGTAGCAGAACGCCAAGACTGGATAGACTATTGGGAGAAAATAAAAGCCAAACGTCAAGGCTGGATTGAGGCGTTAAAAGATGGGGAGAATCCGTTCACGCCAGAGGAGTTAGAGTCGCTGCGGAATCAGTGATTGTCATTTGTCATTCGTCATACCAAATCCGCCTTTATTACCCCCTGCAAGAGGAGGCGATTGAAATCGCAGCTACACAAACAAAGTCCGCCTGCGCGGACTAGGTTATAACGGGGGTAGCGTTCCCCGGATTTGGTATAAGGCTGGGGTTTGTAATGTATCCCTAATCTGATTCAGTGATAGGATTAGCTTCAGCATTGGAGGAGATTCTTCACTTCGCTTCGCTGCGTTCAGAATGACATAGCCGCGTGTTGGGTGGAGGTGGCGGGTTGCTGGAGGAGTGCGATCGCATTCATCATCGGATTCATCAGTCTCAACATTAGAGAGATTCTTCACTCCGCTTCGCTGCGTTCAGAATGACAGGATGGGATTGGGTGTTGGGTGGAGGCGGTGGGTTGTTTGGGGAGTGCGATCGCATTCATAATCCTATTGAGTGATTTTTTGGAATGCAAAAAGAACTCCCCTCTCCCCCGGTGGGAGAGGGGTTGGGGGAGAGGGGGTTGTGGCTTAAGTTGACACGACAGGTGCAGGGACAATAATATAACCCGTACTGACATCACCCAATACCCAATTCCGCTCAATCCCCCAATACCACCAGTAAGCCGCAATATAGGCACAGATTAAACTATCCAGTTTATCTTCTAGTTCCTTCAGCGTCGCCCCAGTCAAGCGTTCCGAAAAACTATCCTTTAAACCATCAATCCCATCAAGTTTGGGTTCTAAACTCGGCAATTCCTCCCTAATCAAATGATAAAGTTTTAATAATTCCCCTTGACGTTCTGCCAGTTTTCCTTTCTTATATTTCAGAATCCGATTTAATCCAAATAAATGTACAATCGCGGGATGGGGAAACACCTCGATTTGGTAGCGTCCCAGGCTTTGAGGCGTTATCTGGGGGGCGTGAATAAACCCCCGTGTTTCCAAACTCAAACCAAACTCTATTGTGCGTTGGGCAAAAGGGCGCTGGCGATTGGCGGGATAACAACCCGCGTGGTAGCGATGAAAATACCGATGACTAAGTTTATCCGGGAGGCGCATTCCGGTGGCGTTGGGAATCAGCGTGGGAGCGTCTACGGCGATAAGGGCGGGTTCAGTGGCGGCTGTCCAATTGTCAATCCAATTGAGGATATCAACTGTGGCTTGTTTGCGGTTTAATTCTAATAGCTGAAGCTGTCCATCTGACCAACTTAAGCAACATAAACCACTCGCGCCTGATGTCCAACCGAGGTCAATTCCGATAAATTTCATCCCACTTTTACCCCTTTAGCATGTAGGATAAGATAGCTGCTCGATTGACTGATGCCATACCTGACCCAAGCCCAAGACATTAAGCGTGCGATCGCACGCTGCACTCAAGCCTCTATCCTCTGGTTAGATACGGAAGTTGCTGACTACAAAACTGATACACCCCAATTGTCTTTAATCCAAGTCTTGGCAGATGGAAATGACTTCACTGGTGAGTCTGTCTCAATTCTCGATGTGCTATATCAGCCGGAACTCGCCGATGAGTTTATTGCTACAATTATGTACAATCCGGCGATTGAGAAAGTCTTTCACAACGCCAGCTATGACCGAAAATTTTTGGGTAAACGCAAAGCCAAAAATGTCACCTGTACCCTAGAACTAGCAAAAACCATTCCCTACTATCGCCTCCCAGTTCCCAATTATCAACTGAAAACCTTAACTGAATATTTTGGCATTTCCCCCCATGTTGATAAACGGGAGCAAACAGGCGACTGGAGGAAACGCCCCCTCTCCCCCCGCCAACTGGATTACGCCGCTAAGGATGTCGTCTATGTAGCTCAGGTTCACCGTTGTCTGTTAGAACTGGCTCAACCTGACCCCGCCACAGAGGATATTGAAGCCCTAACCCTACGATATCGCCAAATCGAGCATCGCTGGAAGCAACTGGATACGGAAATTCAGCAAATTAAGGAACGGTTGAAAGCGGCGATGCAAGCACAAAAGCTGAAAAACGTCAATGGATTCCGCTTATCTAGTCAAAATCGCACCAGTAAAAAAGTTGCTTTTCATCAATTAGCAGAAGTTACCCAAAAACTAGGGATTGAGTTAGATTTATCGGTACAATTGACTAAATCCCTACAACAGAAGTTAGGGGAGGTAATGGAGGAATTGCCTGTAGAAGAAGAGAATAAAACGACTTGGCGACTCTCGATTACTGAGCCAGAGGATGAAGACTTACCATTTTGACAAATGCTGCTACGTCTCTACAGTTGGCAGACGCGCCATGCTCTGTCTCTATCGTACTTTCCAGATACCGATATTAGATGACTCGGATCAATCCATGACGTACTCCATAAATTAAACGGGTAATGGCATCCTCAGCCTCAGGACTCAATGCATCTTCTAACGGTGCCGTCATTAACTCATACCACTGCGAGAAGCTAATTTGTCCTGTTTGCATGGTTTGGGCAAACACTATGGCTAAATGAGATGAGCTGCGGTTAACGTCCCGTCGTTGTATTTTTTCTGTAAGTATCATAAATTTACCAAATTCTAAAAATATTCTTAAGCCACACCAAGATTTTAATCAAAATCTTAGATTTTGTCTGTAAGAATCGATGATAAACCCTGATTTTTTAAGTAAAGAATTGTAACAAAAACGGAACCGATAATTCCTTCCCTGTTGCCTGTTGCCTTTCAGGGCTTTAGGTATCCCAATTTAATGGTTGCAAGGGTTGCAACTGAGAGTTTAACCATTCATACCAACCCTCTAGCCCAACTCCGGTTTTTGCCGAAACCTGAAATACCTGCATCTGAGGATTAACTGTTCGCGCATACTCAATACAGCGTTCCACATCGAAATCCACATAAGGCAACAGGTCAATTTTGGTGAGAATCATCACTTGGCTAGCACGGAAGATATGAGGATATTTAATCGGCTTATCATCGCCTTCTGTTACCGATAATATCGCCACCTTCGCCTGTTCACCCAAATCAAATAAGGCGGGACAAACAAGATTCCCCACATTCTCAATCATCACCACAGAATTGAGGGGAGGATTGAGTTGAGTGCAACCCCGTTCCACCATCGCTGCTTCCAAATGACACCCGGTGCCTGTATTTATTTGGACAACGTTACACCCAGTTTCTTGAATTTTCTGGGCATCATTCGCCGTCGCTTGATCCCCTTCAATTACATTAATCGGTAATTTTGCCTGTAAATCCTGAATCGTGCGGGTTAATAACGTCGTTTTGCCCGCCCCCGGAGAACTAACTAGATTTAGCGCCAAAATATTACGCCCTTTAAACCATCCCCGATTTTGGGCAGCGATTAGATTATTTTTTGCCAGGATATCCTCTTCCAAGGAGATTTTGGTACCGTGAACCTGGGCGTGAACCTGGGAGGCTTCATCGTGGTGATTCCCCGACGAGTCGTGAGTGTGAGTGTGAGTGATAACTCGACCATCGGGCAAAGTGTGAGTATGGGAATGGCTAGATGAGGAGGAGTGCGCGATCGCAGTCCCATCGGGTAAAGTATGGGTATGACTCTGGTCATGATTGGAGTTAGCCATGGCGACAACCTCCCCCGTTTCCAGGTTGGTAAGAGTCGTTTCAGCACCATCAGAACAGCCGCAGGTTACACACATGGTTCGACCTCCATTTCCTTAATTTTCAGTTCTTGACCCGATATTATATCCAGTTCTACACTACCGCATTCACAGAGACCAAAAGGTTGATCGAGGGGAATTTGAGCATTACAGTGACGACAGCGACCAATACCCGGAATTTCAATGATATCCAGGGTTGCCCCTTCTAAGGGAGTGTCTTTGCTACAAACATCAAAACAAAATAGCACCGCATCGGGCATTATCGCCGCTAACTGACCAATTTCTAGGCAGACTCGTCGCACTTTCGCCCCCTGCGCGTGTTCGGCAACGATATCAACGATATTTTGTGTGATTCCCAGTTCGTGCAATGGTCTATTCCGTTACAGAGGATCTCCGATTTAATTTTATCTCGTTTTTAGGTAAGAGCGTAGGTGATCAAGGGAAAGCTTCCCGAAGCCTAATTGAGATGCTCTTAGCCTGGGGAATACGTTAGGACATCACTTAGTCCAAGAGGGAACTCTTAACAGGGAAATACGTTAGGACATCAGTTAGTTCAAGAGGGAACTTGTTAGCAGGATTAGCCACAGGGCTAGGATTGCTCTGTTGAGTTTGTCTCTCCACGTTAGCAGAGGGAGTTGTATTGGCATTATTGCAAGCAGTTAAGCCCAGCAAGACAATAGAGGCGAAGGTTAAGTAGGTAATTTTCATTGATGCTGGTGTTTCTGGAACTGATTTTCTCACTTAATGACTAGAATATTACTGGGTTCTGAAACGGTGGTGAAAGTTAGATGAGTTAAGACTGAGCCATCCGAAGAAAGCGCTTAAGTGGAATGGTACTCAATTAAGGCTGGTGGGCAATGCCCACCCTACGGGATATTTAGGGTTTTCCCTGAAGTTATACCAAGTTGCAGTCTAAGGTAGAATCTGTCATTCTGAGCAGAATGCAGTGAAACGGAATGACGCTCGCGCATCTGTCCAGATTCTCGTATCTCGTTCCTCGCTATAGCGAAAGCTTCACGCTTCGCTCTTCCTAGACATGATAGAACGCGACTTGGTATTAGTCCATTTTAATGGACTTGAGCTTTTAGCCCGGAGTTTGAACTCCGGGCTACTCCGGGCTACTCCGGGCTACTCCGGGTTCCGGGCGGGTTTTCGGGCTTACTCACATCCCTGCTCAGAGGTTTCACCATCGGGCATAATCACACCGCAAAGGTTCGCCCGTTTTAGGTTCGCATCAGTCAAATTTGTTAATCTCAAATAAGTCCCCCTCAAATCAGCCCCTTTGAGATTCGCATCGGTCAAATCTGCCCGTCTCAAGTCGGCTTCTCTGAGATCAGCCCCTCTCAAATCCGCATCTCTCAAATCAGTATCTCTCAAATCAGCGAGCCTCAAGTCTTTCTCTCTCAAATTTGTTCCTTCTAAAGCACATCGGCGACAGGCTCCAGTTTCCAATAATTGGCGAACCTGATCCGCATTTTCTGCCCGGATAGGAGTCGCTACTCCTAATCCAGTCAGGAAAAAAACCATTACCAAGATTTTTGAGTGCATTTTTCCTTTATTTGTCAAGTGCCTATAGATGTATTGTGCCAAACTCTACGGTAGAGATTTCTTTATATAGTCCCGAATCATCCAATCAATTCAACCTAACTGGTGAACTCTCTAGCAACTGAGTTCGTTACCCTGAAAGATAGTGATATACAGAAGCTTAACCATGAACGAACCAATTCGCACCGAAGAAAGCGTCGAAGAGATTAACGCTAACACCGTTCCTCTAGAAAATGAGTTACAGTCTATTGAACCCGACGTTGATACCACAACCCAAGTCAATGTCGAAGAATTCACCATTAGTGGCGATGACTTAGTGGGTAAAGTGAGGGAACTGATCCATCAGGGTAACATTCGCCGGATTATCGTCAAGAACGAAGAAGATCAAATCTTAATCGAAATTCCCCTAACCGTTGGCGTCGTGGGTGGAGTCGTTGGGGTGACGCTGTTTCCCGTCATCGCGGCTGTCGGTGCGATCGGGGCGCTTGTTGCTCGTTTGAAACTCGTGATTGAGCGACGAGAATAACTTTGGGGAAATTGGGAAAATCAGAGGATTGGAATAAGGGCGGGTTTTGTTGATCAGTTATCGATGACAAGCCAATTGAATGGCTAAACCCGCCCCTACAATTGACTTAATGCCTCCTGTTGCCCATCAGCGCACAAATTCTGAAGGCAAAAGCGGTTGATTTGTTTGTTCAGTTTTCAACGTCGGCGGACGTACATTCTCAGGCGTTGGGGGTTTTGATGGAAGTTCATAGCGCTGCGTTCCCCAACCCCAATTCCTATCTTCAGGTTTAACCACAGGGGGAGTTTTTCGACCCGTTGGCAGAGGAATCCGTTGGCTTTGAGTAACCTTAACATAAGGCTGACCTTCGTTCGTAAAGCGAACCAGTTGACCTTCAAGTTCGGGTGTTTGGATGGTTTGATTTTCTACAGTTGGCAGTTGACCCTGTGGATCAAATAATGCCACAAATGATACATCAGCAGAGGGTTGCAAGGAGTCACCAATGGGCGATTGATCCAGTTGCCATGCTTCCCGGAAATATCCATCGGGCGCTACCTGCCATAAATTTAGCGTGGCTTGCCATTTGCCGTCCTCAACTCTAACCACTTGACGATCCAGAATGGAATAAGGAGAATACGATTCATCGCGATAAACCGCCTGATCCGGAAACCGTAAATCGCGAATTGCGGCTACGGTAATTTGACTTTGATCAGGGAGATTAGTTGTGCCACTCAAGCTGTAGAGCCCAGGACGACCTGCGGCTTGGGCGTTGAGTGTTAAATTGATATCTTGTGAGTCTTGAAATGAACAGCTTGTACACCAAAGCAATAGTAGGACTACAATCGTCCAATTCCGAAAAAAAGATAGGCGGCGCATTTTATTTGTCATTTGTCATTCGTCATTTGTCTTCGGAGCCAAGTATTCCCCTGTAGGGGCGGGTTTAGGGACTCTGTAGGGGCGGGTTTAGGGACTTTGTAGGGGCGGGTTTAGGGACTTTGTAGGGGCGGGTTTAGGGACTTTGTAGGGGCGGGTTTAGGGACTTTGTAGGGGCGGGTTTAGGGACTTTGTAGGGGCGGGTTTAGGGACTAAAGTCAGCTATTCACCGATAAGTGAACAGCAAAACCCGCCCTTTCTCACCGATAAGTGAACAGCAAAACCCGCCCTTTGTCACCGATAACTGATCAGCAAAACCCGCCCTTTGTCACCGATAACTGATCAGCAAAACCCGCCCTTTCTCACCGATAAGTGAACAGAAAAACCCGCCCTTTGTCACCGATAAGTGAACAGCAAAACCCGCCCTTTGTCACCGATAAGTGAACAGCAAAACCCGCCCTTTCTCACCGATAAGTGAACAGCAAAACCCGCCCTTATTCAATTGTCGGGGTTCTGTAGAGGCGTACATAAGTCATAAATTCTAGGGGACACAATGCTTCCACTACCAATAATTGTGCTGAATTGAGATGCTTCCCTAACCGACTACGCCTGGAACAGCATCGGATTTGATGGCTGAACCAATGTTATAGTAGTCCCATCGACTGACTATCATAGCAATTTTATACGCGATCGCGACGCGGTGGTGATGTCCTATTGGTGGGATTGAAGGTTAACCGAAGCTTTCCTTATCCCCTACTGTACAATAATTGAACAAGCAGACCTGATAGGAATAACGCGCTGGCAGAATGCTGGCTTAGATCATGGCTGATCCAAACTGGGAAACCCTGAAGACGTTTCTCCACCAATTGTTGTTGATTACTTTACCCAGCAACGAGGATGTATCTGTGGTGCATACGTTCCTGGCAGAGAACTCTGATAAGCTGAATGAGACGTTTGCCCTGGTGCTACAGGAATGGGCGATCGCAAGTTTGGCTGAATTGGATGATCGTCACAAGCCGGATCTGGCGAGACGCCTGCGGGGAATTAGTCAGTTTATTAACCAGTTTCCTGGCGGCGATCGCACGGATAATCTGGAAATTGTCCGCATTGGCTACGAAATTGCGGCTCAGGTTTTCACTCAGGCTGATGATCCCCAGGATTGGGCGGAAACTAACTATTATTTGGGGTTAATTTACATAGAGCGCAATAAAGGCGATCGCATTCAGAACCTACGCCAAGCCATTCAACGATTGGAAGCCGCTTTAACCGTCTACACCGCCGCGTTTCCCGATCAACGAGCCGAGATAGAAACCCATCTGGAATGCGCCTACCTAGAAATTCGACAGCATGAGTCAATTGAACCCAGCCATCCTATCTTATCCTCAACCCCTGCATCGTCTCCGTCGGCAACCCCCCAAGTCAGTGAAGCCGACATCGCCGCGATTCAACCCCCTGCATTTCGTGCGATCGCTCAAAGCCTACTCGACGGGGAAAAGTTAACCGCTGTAGAAATTACTCCCGCTTCCCAGGAAAAGGCGGAACCCTTACCCCAAGATTTACCCAAGGTTCTCCACTACGCCTTAAATGCCATTGGCATCTACTCTCTGTGGTCCCATCAGTACGCCTCATTACAGGCGTTGCGTCAAGGGGGGGATATTTTACTCTCCACCCCAACAGCCAGTGGCAAAACTCTGGCGTTTCTTCTCCCGATTCTGGAAACCTGTCTGATCAATCCCCGCACCACCGCCCTATTTATTTTTCCCTTGAAAGCGTTGGCGGTGGATCAGTTGCGGCAAATTCACGACATTATTGACCTAATCCCGAAGTTTCAGCGGATTAATGTAGTGATGCTGACGGGAGATGTTCCCATGGCGGAACGGATTAAATTATTAGAACAATCGCCGCAAATTGTTTGTATCACCCCTGACTTACTCCACCATCAACTTTTTAAACTTTTTAAACCGCAATGGCAATCGTGGCAAGGGTTTCTGAGAAATCTGCGTTATTTGGTAATTGATGAAGCCCATACTTATCGCGGTAGTTTTGGTGCCCACTTTGCCAATCTAATGCGACGATTACGATTAGCGATCGATCAAAGTGGTGGAGATTCCACTCAATTACAACATATCTTTGCCACGGCGACGATTGGCAATCCAGGGGAATTAGCCGAAACCTTTAGTGGAAGACAGGGAAATTTATCGCTAATCGAGAACAGTGGTGCAGCAACGGCGGCGCGGACAACCCTCTGTTTAGCACCATCTAAGTATGCCAATATTGAATCTTGTGCGATTGTCTTGTCTTGGTTAGAGCAAGGATTGAAGGGGATTGTTTTTTGTAATAGTCGCATTTCCCTCAAATCTCTCTTAAATCAGATCCAAGAACATTTAGAGCAACGAGGACAAGGTTACCTTAAATCTCAAGTGAGGATATTTTATGGTTCGCTGAAATCTCATCATCGTCGCCAAATTATTCAGCAACTGAGTGGGGGAGAAATTAGCATTATTCTGGCAACCTCAGCCTTAGAAGCAGGGATTGATATTCCGGAATTGGATTGTTGTTTACTGCGCGGTTATCCCGGTTCACTGATGCAGTTACGGCAACGTCAGGGAAGGGCGGGACGAAAAAGCCCTGGTTTAGTGATTTTTCTGCCCATTGCCCAAAACGCCTTGGATTATTTTTATGGGAATAACCCGGATTTATTGTTAAGAGGTGAAGTTGAAAGTGCGGTATGTAATCCTGACTATCAAGTCTTCCTCAAACAGCATTTACTTTGTGGGGCTTGTGAGAGTGGGATTCCGTTGGAGAAATTCTATCAGTATTTTGGTCAGTCTGCCGCAGACATTGCTATTCAGTTGATGAATCAACACCAGTTATCCCTCTCTCGCCACCAGCACTTGTGGACGAAACCTTATCCCCATAAAGACGTGCAAATGCGAGGAACGAACCATTTTACGGTGACATTAGTAGATCAACAGACGGGGGAAGAATTTGAGGAATTGGATGAAAAGCACGCCCAGCGAGAAGTCTTTCCTGAGGCAATTTATCAGCATCAGTCACCTTGGGGCGATCGGGTTTGGTATTCTTGTCAAAGTCTGGATTTGGAAAATCAACAGGCAATTTTAAAACCTCTAGCTGAAGATCCCCAGCAGTTAACTCGTGCGGAACAAGAAACTGAGATTGAACTCAAAGCTCACTTGGCTGAACCGAAGATTTTGCCAACAAGAATTCCGGAAGGACGAATACGTTTAATTCTGGGTTGGGGAGAAATTACCGATTACGTTAATGGATATACACTCTACAGTTTAGAATACGACAAAACCTGCCAAAATTTCCAATGTCGGCGGTATCATACACCTGTCAAAGAAGCTCAATGTCCAGCCTGTCGGCGCAGAACACGGTTTGCTGAAATCCAGAAACGGATTAAAACGGTGAATTTTGAGCAGCCTTATTTAACTCGACTGGAAGCACCTGTACTGCAAATTGAAGTTAATCAACCGATTCAGAACTATTTGACTCAACAGGTTAAAGGAATCAAACAAAAATTGGTTCAGCAGTATGGGAAGAATATTCCTAGTGATTATACCTGTCTTTGGTCTTGCCCGCCAGAACAGATTGCATTACATTCTATTACCCACCAAATTAATTTGGCTGTACCCTTATTAATTTTGAGTGAGACTCAGGAGGTAAATAGTCTAATCGTGAATAAACCCAACCGTCAACACACCTTACCTACAATTGGGTATTGGTTTGATACAACACCAGGAGGAAATGGGGTATCTGAGGCTATTTTTCATCGCTTCTGGGACTTTGCGTTCAAAGCTAAGGTGTTAGCAGAAGGGTGTGACTGTGATCAGGGTTGTCCTCGCTGTTTGATGCAGCACAGTTGTCCTGAAAGTAATGCGGCGTTGAATAAGAGTTTGGGACTTTTATTATTGGAAATTATCAGTCAGATGGAGACGTTACCTCTAACGTCTGAAGGTTAGGATAAAAAGGCAGAAGATTGTACATTAGACTGCAACTTGGTATAAAACAACGGATGAGGGGATGGCAAAATTAGGGTATCGACCTGTCGCCATTGATTTATTTGCAGGTGTTGGTGGGTTTTCCTTGGGAATCGAACAGGCGGGGTTTGATGTGGCGATCGCAGTGGAAAAAGACCCGATTCACGCGGCTGTCTATAAGTTTAATTTTCCCCAGACTCATGTCTTGTGCGCTGATGTGACTGAGTTGACGGGAACACATATCCAGAAAGCCTTGCGGAATTGGTGCGATCGCCAAAAACGTCCTGTTCGGGTGAGCGATCGCGACAGGATGGACATAGACTTAGTATTTGGTGGACCGCCCTGTCAGGGATTCTCTGGGATGGGGAAACGTCAGGTTTGTGACAAACGGAACCTTTTAGTCTTTGAGTTCTGTCGCTTGATCAAAGAACTCCAGCCTCGTTATTTTCTGATGGAGAATGTTCCGGGTTTAGGGTGGAAAAAATACCAAGACTTATTGAATCGGTTGCAATGGGAGTTTAACGCCGCCGGCTATGAGATAACTCAACCGATACAAGTCCTAAACGCGGTTAATTTTGGTGTACCCCAGCAGCGACAACGGTTATTTGTGTTGGGAAATCAGGTGGGAGTTAAACCTTTAACCTATCCTCAGCCTCAATTGCAATCACCCTCTGAATTTTGTACCGTTCGGGATGCGATCGCGGATTTACCGAATTTAGATGATTTTCCTGAACTCCAAACCTCAGACTGGGTAGAACTGACACTTCCCCAGTTAAAATTACTCCAGGCATTAGCCATGCCTTACGTAGAAAAACTACGAAATATCATCACCGATCCCTTTAATTTTGCCCATCCCCGCCAATGGAATCGATCCTTGTTAACCAGTTCTAAGCGAACCCGACACAATCCAGCCTCTATTGAACGGTTTAATCAAACACCACCGGGTCAATTGGAAGCAATTAGTCGTCTACAACGCCTAGACTGGGGCAAACCCTGCTACACTCTACGAGCAGGTACTGGATATGATCGGGGTAGCTATACTTCCCCCCGTCCCATTCATCCTGAATATCCACGGGTAATTTCAGTACGAGAAGCCGCACGTTTACATTCATTTCCGGACTGGTTTCGCTTTCATGTTACGAAATGGCATGGATTTCGACAGGTAGGGAATGCTGTACCGCCACGACTCGGACGAGTCTTAGGTGATCAAATCATCGCCGCCTTGGGAGTTGAACCCTCGCCGCCAACTCTTACCCTCACCCTAAGAGACTCGCACCTATTAGAATTAGGTCAGGTCAAAGCATTTAAGTATTGGAAACAAAAGGTATAAGTAGGTGGGGACAATTAAAGTTAACGGCGGAGATTGTCATTCGTCATTCGTCATTCGTCATTCGTCATTTGTAAGGGTTTGAGGAGTATTTATATCCCACACTCCGCACTTCAAGGTGTATTACGATAGACTACAGAAAAGTCTCTGAGAAGAATAAGCATAAATACTCACTTTACTGAGGGTTGATACCTTGAGATAATTAGTCAGTTACCTGGGGAGCATCCCAATTTGGC
>NZ_JAVJQP010000015.1:0-23861 GCF_040218875.1 Coleofasciculus sp. D1-CHI-01 | reverse complement strand
CGCTACCCTGTCCCCCAGAGAAATCGTCTCCCGTGAGAGTGTCATCCCCTAAACCGCCCCAAAGTAGGTCATCGCCGTCATCACCCCAAATTCGGTCATGATCATCCCCGCCATAGAGGAAATCATTTCCACCCTTACCCCCAATCTGATCATTCCCTTTACCACCATAAATGATGTCATCACCGCCAACCATACCACCGGAGGAACGGTGGTTAAAGTCACCGCGCAGGATATCATTACCCTCTTTGCCGTAAATCATATCATTGCCTAAACAGCCGGCGATGATATCTTTATCTGCACTACCTTGTAGATGGTCATCTGATGCACTACATTTAAGCGGGGACTGATTATCTGTAGTCGTTGGCTCAGATTCGGCTTCAGATGTCAATTCTGATGTCGGAGTTTGAGTATTAGGGGTTGAGTCTGTTTCTGCCTTTGAGTCACTCGGAGTTTGAGTATTAGGGGTTGAGTCTGTTTCTGCCTTTGAGTCACTCGGAGTTTGAGTATCAGTGGTTAAGTCTGTTTCTGTTGTTGAGTCACTCGGAGTTTGAGTATCAGGAGTTGAGTCTGTTTCTGTCGTTGAGTCACTCGGAGTTTGAGTATCAGGAGTTGAGTTCGATTCGGACGTTGGTTCAGGTGTTGGAATTAATTCATCTGTATCCAGGTCAAGTTTGGCATTTTCTAACCCAATCGTCACCTGACGAGTTTCAGTATCTGTCTGTCCATCATCATCCCAGTCGCCAGCAAAGGTCACTTGGTAGGTTCCAGTGGGCAACTGCATTTGATAGCCACCTGCGTTCCAAGTCGTCGTTGTGAAACGTTCGTTAGTTGTGGTGTTAACGGCTGTGACATTAATTCCGCCCAGTCCTTCACCGATGCTATAAAATTGATTATCTGTAATCTGGTCGTCAAAAACAACTCCCATTAACCAGGAATTGCCAAAATTGAAGCGACTGCCAAAGTTCTGGGTGATGACCAGTGATCCAACGTTGGTAGCTGGATCATTTTCGGGAATAATCGAAAGACCCACTTCCCGAAAATTCAAGTTCATAATATTATTGCGGTGACCGTGGGATGCTTGTATCCCGGTTGAAGTGAAGCCCCAATCAATAGCAAAGCCCGCATGTCCGTGAAAAACGGAGTCAGCATACGTATAGACATTCTCACCCACAGTAGACCAGTGATAGCCAGTCTTGCCAATCCGCTGACTCAAATTCAATTCCCCAGGTAACTGATGGGACTGGGTATCTTCTTGGATCATCAACTGATTATGGTTTTGCGCCGCCTCTTGGAGTTGATCTGACCAAGCTAAGGGTTGAACGGGTTTGAGATTAGCCCACTGAGTTTGCAATACATCCAGATCAACATTAAAGTAGTCCAACGCGAAGTTAACATCAGCATCGGCTGAATTAATTAATAAATCAAGTTCGCCGACTGGGTTGAGCCTCATCCGGTTGATCAACTCCAGCATTTCCTGTTCTTGGACGGTAGGTTGAGAGGGATTGGATTGTTGAGGTTGCATCGGTAGTACCCTGAAGTGTGGTTGTTAACTCCAGTCTCAACAACCGATGATTGCGATCGCGTTTTCGCAGTTGTTTGCGTTATGTTTGCGTAACTTTACCTGTTTCCTGTTTCCTGGTTTTTATTGACTTTATTGCGCTGGTATGATAAAAAGACGATTCAGTTTGGGCGATCGCTTGAACTCCTCAGCCAATCAGGGATAATCAGAAACAGGGAATTTCATCTAAACTAACTTTGTAACTGTAATATGACCTTTGACTCATTGCCTGTTCTTAGTCAACATCCAACCAATCGCTATTCTTACAAACGTCTCATTGCCCGATGTCTGGTCACTCTGATTGCGGTCCTCGGCTGTTTGCTGCTATCAACACCATCAGCCCTAGCTGAACTCAATGATGACCACTTTGACGGCAATATCTTTGCCCTCTATGCGGGGAATGGTTCCCTAGTCCCGCCGCGTGTCACTCTGGCAGATTCGCTGAAAGCCCATAAACCAGCCTTGCTGGTGTTCTATATCGATGACAGCAAAGATTGTAAGCAGTTTTCCACGGTCGTGTCCCAGCTACAAGCGCCTTATGGACGGGCGGCGAGTTTTATCCCCGTTAGCGCGGATACTCTGTACGACAAACCGAGTGATGACCCAATGAAACCGGGCTATTATTATGAAGGATTAGTCCCCCAAACCGTTCTCATTGACCAAGAGGGTGAGGTTCGGTTGAATGAAACGGGACAAGTCAGCTACGAAAAAGTTGATGATGTCTTTCGAGAGGTTTTTGACTTACTTCCCCGTTCTGAATCACTAGATTTAAAACGGCGATCGGTTAACGAGATTAATACGGAATTAAGCCAAGATTGACAATACCAGGGAGTTTGGGGAAAAGTATCCAAAATATGCAAGTATAAAGTAAGTAAAGTTGTGGCAGAGTGCATATCTCAATTTTCCCCTGCCCCTCCGCACCCTGGCACTCCTGCCCCTCCACATTCCTGCTGCCCCAATCTACAACGATCGCACAATCGCACATCTGATGTCACGGGTCTACAGCACCAAGGAACTGATCCAAATTCTGGCAGAGGAACGTCGCGCCTGTATGAATGGTCAGCGTCTGAATCTAGCCGCTTCCGCATCGGGAAATCCGGTGATTGACCGATTTCTTCAATCTGAAGGGATTCAAAAATTTAGTGCCTATCGAGATTTTAAAGCGGCGGTTCACCATTACCAGCGACAACATCAGGTTTCGGGTATTGTTTGGCGACAGTTAACCCTCAACGGAATCACATTGCGCTATCCGACGGTGCATGATCAGTTAGTGGCGTTAAGCAGCGACGTAGAGATTATAAAAGCGGCTAAACCTTCAATCTTGGAGTTTTGGCAACAGGTGACTCAGGGTATGGACTTGTACCTGAGTATCCGTCTCGGCAAAGACTATCGCCAAATTCAGCCGGAAGATGTGGACGCGATCGCATCAAGAACAAAATGGGTTAACCTTTTACACTATGGGAATTCCCAGATTCTGGAAATCATCCTGCAGCTTGGCTGGGGAAAGCCAGAAGAAGCCTCTTACCGCCGGGGGTGGCCCGCCTCAGGTAGCGAATATGTTCATGCTGTTCCCCTCGGTCAGCGTCCTATTTGTTAATTTTATAGATGTGGTATCTTACTCAAATATCAAATATCAATCAGCCATTTCTTCTCGTCACAGATAAGGTCAAAGATAGAGGTTTGTCTCTGGAGATATTCATGTCGCTCAAAGCCTCATTTTCAAGGGTTTCAGACGGCTTGTCACCCCTTCAGTGATTTTATCGAAGCTGTTGTCGGAATCTCGATAATCATCTGTGTCCCTTTTCCTGAAGTCGAAACACAATGAATGTTGCCTTTGTGATTGTTTACAATAATTTGATAGCTAATGGCTAGTCCTAAACCCGTCCCTGTACCGACGGGTTTAGTTGTAAAAAAAGGATCAAATATTTGCGGCTGTATCGCTTCATCGATTCCACAACCATTGTCCTCAATCTGAATTATCAAAACATTGGATGTATCTTTATCTGTGATAATTTTTGTCCGAACTATAATCGTCGGCGGTTCTGGAAACGGTTCTGCCTGAGTTTGGGCTTTTTCTTCTAAGGCTTCAATGGCGTTATTGAATAGGTTGATCAATACTTGATTGAGCTGACTGGGGTAGCAATAAATCTGGGGCAATTGACTATAGTGTTTAATAACTTGAATTCCTGAACGCTTTTTTCTGGTTTGCAATCGATGTTGCAACAGTGTTAATACTTGGTCAATATCCTGGTTAATATCAGTGGCTTTTAAGTCTGCTTCATCGAGTCGAGAAAAGTGTCGTAATGACAGCATCAGTTGGCTAATGCGTTCAGTCCCATTTTGGAGCGAATTGAACAAAATTGCCCAATCTTCGGCAATAAAATCTAATTCAATTTCGTCCAGTTGCTGTAAAATTTCCGGGCTAGGATTGGGATAGGTATCCTGGTACAGTTGAATTAGAGACAGTAAATCTTGGAAGTAAGAATTCGCATAATGGAGATTGCCGCTAATAAAGCTAATCGGATTATTGATTTCATGATTCATTGCGGCAACCGTTTGAGACAGACTTGCCAGTTTTTGGGCTTGAATCAGTTGGGTTTGTGTCTGTTTTAATTCCTGGAGGGTTGCCTCAAGCTGTGCCGCTTTTTCTTGTTCCTTTTGGGCTAAGTTTTGCAGTTGCCGCTCTTGCCGTTGCAAGCGCAATTGATTCTTAATGCGAGCTAAGATTTCTTGTTCCTGAAAGGGTTTTGTGATATAGTCAGCCGCCCCTTGTTTAAAGGCTTGGACTAAATAGTCTTTGTCTTGATTGCCTGTGATAAAAATAATTGGAATGGATTGGTAGACTGAATTGGCTTTGACTGTCGCACAAACCTCTAATCCATTCATGTCTGGCATCATTAAGTCCAGTAAAATTAGGTCAGGTGGAGCCGTTTTTAAGCGCTTGATCGCTTGTTTTCCACTGGTGGCAAAGTTGATTTCATAACCGGCTTTTTCCAGTATTTCTGAAAGGAGTTGCAGGTTTTTCTTGATGTCATCAACAACTAAAATTGTGAATACTTCTGGATTGATTGATAGACTCAACGATTACATCTCCTCATCTAAATAGTCAGATTATTCCTTGTGTAGAGACGCGCCATGGCGCGTCTCTACACAACGTCAAGACGTTTCAATCGTTTCTTTAATCTGGTAAAATTGCTGAATTGTGTCAGGTAATATGTCCCAATCAAAAGCTTTAAATTGATGCTCTAATCGGGTGACATATTCTTGTAAAACATCACAGTGATGCTCAGATGCCCATTGGTTTAAGCGTTGGATAAAGAGACGGATTTCCCGCCGCTTCATCGTGATTTGCAGTTGTGGCAAGACGGTTTCTGCCTCAGTGTGCAGTTTTTCCAATAACTCCGGTAATTCCTGAATTTCCTGGACTTGGGTTGTGGGATTGACCTCGATAGTTTCATCCTGATTGAGATCCTGATTGAGGGGTGACAAAATGGGTTTTAATGTGTCAATAAGCTGAACATAGGTAAACGGTTTATGCAAAAACCCTTGGCACAACGAGGAGAGAAAGGGTTGCTCTTCTGGCAATATGGATGCCGTAACAATCACAATTGGAATGGTTTGAGTCAACTCTTGCTGTTTAAGCAAATGAATCACCTCTTTTCCATTCAGATTCGGCATACATAAGTCGAGTAAAATGACGTCGGGATGGTACTGTTGTGCCAGTTCAATGGCAGCTTGTCCATCCTGAGTTAATAACAGGCTATGGTGTGTGTCTTGAAAATATCCAGCGATTAAATCGAGGTTGGATTGCACATCATCTACCGCTAATACGGTAGCGGCGGAAAAGTGATTCAGCGTTTGATTGAATTCCTCTGGCTTAACGCGGTTAGTCTGGATCTGGGCGATAGCCACATCGGGAAAGTTTAAGGTAAAGGTTGAACCTTGACCGAGTTGACTTTTTAGCTCAATGGTGCCGTTGAGCAATTGAGTTAATCGCTTGGTGATACTTAACCCCAATCCGGTGCCACCATATTTACGATTAATACCGCTTTCACTTTGAACAAATGCCTCAAAAATCTGCTGTTGTTTTTCAACGGCAATGCCAATTCCTGTATCTTCGACGGCGATGGTGAGCAGGGATTGAACTGAGGGGGCGCTCATCCGCTCTTGCCAACCCACGGATATTTTAATAGAACCCTCTTTTGTAAATTTGATCGCATTGCCGACAAGATTAACTAAAATTTGGCGGAGGCGAATGTCATCGAAGAAAATCCCGGTGGGTACAGTGTCGGCAATTTCAGCCAGGAGAGATAAATGTTTCTGTTTGGCTTTTTGACTAAAGATTTGGCAAATTTCCTCAATTAATAAGCGTAGATTGAGGGGTTCATAGTTGATTTCCAATCGATCGGCTTCGATTTTGGAGAGATCTAGAATATCATTAATTAAGGCTAGGAGTGTTTGTCCACTGCTGTTGATCGCTTCGAGATAAGACTGTAATTCAGGTTCAGTGATCCGTTTTTGCAACAATTGACCAAACCCCAAAATTGAGTTCATCGGCGTGCGAATTTCATGACTCATATTCGCCAGGAATTCGCTTTTGGCTTGGTTCGCCGCCTGCGCTGCTTGGGTGGCTTTCTCTAGGGCGAGGTTTTGGTGCGACAGTTGCTGGCGTTGCTGTTGTTCTCTCTCTAAGAGTTGGGCTTGAGCCAGGGCGATACCGACTTGAGCAGCGACGGATTCTAACAGGACAATTTCATCAGGAGTCCACTGGCGATCGCGATCGCATTGCTGTAAACTAATCACGCCATTGATTTGTCCCTGGTAGGAGGTTCGCACGGTGAGGATGGACTTGATCTGGAATTTATCACACAGGTGTAGTATGGGTTGTAACAGGGGTTCGGTTTGCACCTGATCGCTGACAACCGCCATGTCATTCGCCAGAACCTGCTGGGCGTAAGGATTCCCCTGAATGGGGATAAGCTCTGGGAGTAGTGAGGGATAATTTCCGGCTAGATATTCTGCCACTACCGGGATTTGGGGGATGGGTTGAGTCTTGTAGCTGTGAATAATGCAGCGATTCACGCCAAACACTTGCCCAATTCTGAAAGCGGCGGTTTCAAAAATCTGCGGTGCATCCAGGGTTTTGCGGATCTGTTGGGTAATTTGCTGGAGTAACTGGCTCGTTTCGAGTTGGTGGGCGAGGGCATTTTCTGCCGATTTACGCTGCTGAATTTCCTGTTGGATCTGCTCTACCAAGAGGGCTTGTTGAATACCTGTGGCAATTTGAACGGATAAATCGGTCATCAATTCTACGGTTTGATTCTGCCAGTAACGCGGTGTGGCACATTGATGGGCACTGAGTAAACCCCAGAGTTGCACTGAGGAAGACTTGGCTGGTTTTGAGTTTCCTGTCTCTGGATAACTGCTTGTCTGATCCGAGGTGAGTAAAATTGGCACAACTAGATTTGCCCGAATTTGTAGCTGTTCGTGGAATTGCAGGTTACAATCTGTCAGGTTTGCTTCGTAGATATCATCAATCGTCCGTGCTTTACTTTGGAGAAATTGGGTGTAGCTGGCTTCGTAAAAGCAGGGTTCATCTATGGTGAATCCTAATAGGGAGTGCCAATCGGCTTCAGCTGCAGCGGCGACGACTTCACCTGTCATATCTGGGTTCAGCTTAAAGACGACGACGCGATCGCACTTGAGAAGTTGGCGTACTTCCTCAACGGTGGTATCCAAGATAGTTTTTAGGCTCAGCGATTGACGAATCCGCAGGGCAATTGTGCCGAGTAAATTTTCTCGATCTTGGCTTTGTTGAAGTTGATTGTACAGTTGAGTTTGCACAATCACCGCGTTAACTGTGTGGCGCAACTTATTGGGCGTCAGTTGTCTCTTGGATAAATAGTCTTTTGCACCACTTTTCATCGCCTCCACAACCAGGGTTTCATTGCCCTCACCGGTGAGCAGGATCACCGGGACTTGATTCATTGGGTTGAATTTGTGTAGGGTATCGAGAATTTCTAACCCATTGCAATCGGGTAAATAATAATCCAGTAAAATTGCATCGGGTGAGTTCCGGCTATACCACTCCAAAAACTCGTCTCCTGTCTCAAACTGATGGCAATTGTAATTGTAGTCGAGATCAGCGTTTAAGTAACGTTGATAGGTTTGCTGATCTTCAAGGCAATCGTCAACAATCGCAATTGTGCGTTTTGGCGGGAGTTGATTCGACTGATGTGCTGTCCTTATTGTTTCGTGAACATTAGCGATAAAGTCTTCCTGAGTGATTTGGCTTTTCACCAAATAGTTGTGAATTTTCGACTTGATGGCTTCCAGGGCGATGGCTTCGTTTCCTTGTCCTGTGAGGAATAGTACTTCTGGATTCCCCATGCCTTCTAATTGTCGGAGAATTCGGATAAATTCTAAACCATCGATATCGGGTAAGGAGTAGTCCAGGATAATTATATCTGGTTGCACCTGGCGACACTGCTCAAATGCTTCTTCCCCTGTTTCTGCTTCAACAATGGTATAGGTATAGGCGGTATCTCGATTCAGGGAACGACGGTAAAAGTACCGATCTTCGGCACAATCATCTAGAAGTAAAATGGTAATGCTTGGAGAATCGATCACGGAGTTAGAATCTGAGTTTGATGAGGTAAAACAACACGTCCCAACCAATAGGCGATGATGTCCCGAACCGACTGGCTAAAGGATTGAGTTTGGATGGGTTTGAGGACATAGCTATTGGCACCGTGCTGATAACAAAATTCCACATCTTTGGGACTAGAGGAGGTAGTAAACACGACCAGAGGAATAAGTTTAAGGGAGGGATTTTGTTTAACTTGAGCAATCACCTCTCGTCCATCGGTACCGGGTAGGTTGAGATCCAGTAAAATCAAACCTGGACGGGGGTAACTCGCCACATCTGTATAGTCTCCCTGATGCAAGAGAAAGTCTAAGGCTTCGTCCCCATCCTCGACTCGATGAATGTCCGGGAGGTTGGATGAGCGGTGTAGCGCTCGCATTAAGGTTTCAAAATCCACATCACTGTCTTCAACAACGAGTAAGGATTGAGGGACTTTTGTTAACAATGAATGGGTATACTTGGTCATTTCAAGTCTGGAGAAGGAATCAGGAATCGGGATGGGAGGATCAGTTTCAATCCCCTGTTGGGCATCCGATCCCCCTTCTCCCCACGCTCCGGAGTTGGGGTTAGGGGATGAGGGGGAAATTTTGAGCAGTAGATAGATATAGCTTAAAACCTTGCCAGCATTGGCTTTCTACCTTAAGTTGACACGGATGACGTATTGCATAGCTGCAAATCCCAGAATGTGGGGATGAAAAATAGATTACAACCCTTTGTATAGTTTTGTATTGTAAAGCGTTCTGATTAATTGAGCAAGCCCTGAGTAAGCTGTTCGGCATTTAAACCTTAATATCAATAATGGCGAATCCTTGCCGTAGTGCGAGCATCTTGCTCGCTACATCACGAATAATGCTCGCTACATCACGAATAATGCTCGCTACATCACGAATAATGCTCGCTACATCACGAATAATGCTCGCTACATCACGAATAATGCTCGCTACATCACGAATAATGCTCGCTACATCACGAATAATGCTCGCTACTAATACCCAATTTAAATGCATGACAGCTTAAGACAAATGACCAATGACCAATGACCAATGACGAATGACCAATGACCAATGACCAATACCTCTATCCGTCAAACTTATCCTCTGGTGCTAAGGTGAAATAAAATGTCGTTCCTTCGCCATAAGTTGATTCAACCCAAATTTTACCCCCATGACGTTCAACAATCTTTTTGACAATCGTTAAACCCGCTCCAGTTCCGCCTCCATATTTGGTTTGACCATGGAGACGCTTAAAAATCCGAAAAATCGTATCAAGGTGTTTTTCGCGAATCCCAATTCCGTTATCTTTGACATAAAAAATCAGGGAACCTGGGCTTGAGTCCCGCGACTCTTCCTCCAACCAGCCAAGTTCGATCCACTTGGGATAATTATTATTATATTTTACGGCATTATTGATTAAATTACTAAACACCTGCTTCACCAAAATCGGGTCACAGTTGACAACAGGTAGTGGACGAGGAATCCTAATTTCTATGTCCGAGCCAACTTGATTAATCATTAAAACATCCTGAATCTCTTCAATTAACTCGCCTAAATTAGTAGGTTTCATGACCAGTTCAGCTCGTCCGAGACGGGAGTAGCTCAAGAGAACACTAATTAACTCTTCCATCCGCTGGGTTAACTGAACCAAGGTTTCCAGCTTATTCACCCCGGCTGTATCGAGGATTTCAGCATAATCTTCTAATAGGAAGTTGGAGTAATTGTGAATCCCTCTGAGCGGTTCCTTCAAATCATGGGAAGCAATATAGGCAAAAGCGTCTAACTCATTATTGCTGCGCTGGAGTTCGAGATTGAGTTGAGCGAGTTCATCCACCTTACGCAGGACAATATTAATAATTGTATTTTTGAGTTCTAGGGCTTCTTCAATTTCACATTCTTTCCAGGGTAATGACCTAGATTTAACCGTTTCCTGCCATAAATCAAAGGATTGACGGGGGGATAAAGTTAAACTGCCATCCGCTTCAACTTTCGCATCTTTCTGGGGATTTCCCGCCCAAGGAACTGTTTGCACAACTTCCGGGCGAAACCAGAGAATATAATTATCACGAATTTTACTAATTTCTAGTGCCAGTAACCCACTGGCAACCTCGGCAAAATCAGTAGCCGGAGTATACTCTTGACTTAAAGCATCGGTATGAAAAATATTCTGATCATAGATTGTCTGCTTCAGCCATTGAATCAAAAGAGAACTCTCCGCTTTTGACGGGGTTTTGCCAATTTGAGTTAGCTCTCCTTCTGCTGATAATATAACCCCTTCGGCTCCGACTAATTGGAGTAAAGTGTCGCTATTTTTGACTAACCCCTCTACCCAGTCATCGGATTGAGAGAGACTCGCCATAAGTTTGGGTTGCAGCACCTTAATTTGGCGCTTATAATCAAGGTCTTGGTTCTTTTCTTTAGCCGCTAGCTCTAAGGACATAACTTGCCCAAAAAATTCACAGGCGGTACGAATTTCATAGGGAACATAGTTGGGCTGATCATGATGGCAAGCGATTAACCCCCAGAGGCGTTTATTTTGGAGTAAAGAAATTGACATAGACGCCTGAACTCCCATATTGTGTAAATACTCAACATGAATCGGAGAAACACTTCTTAAGACGGAATAACTCAAATCAAAGGGTTTCTGGGTTTCTGGATTCAGGGGTAATTCAACCGGGGGATAGTGACTATCTGGAATTAAACGCAGCAAATTCAGTTGATAGAGTCGTCGTGCTGGTTGAGGAATATCCGTCGCAGGATAATGTAACCCTAAAAATGGTTCTAAATCTTCTCTCTTGGTTTCGGCAATCACATGACCCGAATTATCGGGATCAAAGCGATAAATCATCACCCGATCAAATCCCGTTAGGGCTTGAATTTCGTTGACCATGATTTGACAGAGTGCTTCGAGATTAAAGGCTTGTTGTAGCTTAGTTAATGTGCCTTTGGTCAGTTGATAAAACTGAAAGAAGTTTGCCTGTTGAGCACCAATGATGGGTTCTAATTCGAGGATGATCACTCCATCCGGTGAACGATGCACAATCCCATTAAACTGCTGCGGCTGGTTATCCTGAGTGAGTGTAATGGGCAGGGGATTCACCTGCTCAAAGTCTCCGGTTAAACAATCGGTGATTGAGTTAGTCTGCTCCAGTCCTAAGATATTACTCAACGGTTGTTCGACTAGATGTTCAGGGGAAACTCCTAGCAATTGTTCTGTATTTTGGCTAACTTGTAAAATATCTAGGTGCGGTTCTTTTAAGACCAACAACACCCCATGGGGTTGAATTGAGCTAGGGATGTGAATTTGTTCTTTATCGCAGTTGTTTAAGGTAACATTTTTTGCGGTCACTGTATTCATTTTTAGATTTTATTGAATTATTTAAGATTATTAGAGACAGATTTTAACACAGGCAAGGTACACCTGAAAAGCAGGACGAAGGAGGGAGGGCTACTTTATTGTGCTTAAGCAAAACCCCTCTCCCACGCCAGCCCTCTCCCCCAGCCCCTCTCCCAAGCTTGGGAGAGGGGAGCAAGAGGGGGGAGGACAGCTGTACTACTTTTAGGGGGCAATAAAAGGGGAAATGATCGGTGGTATGAGGAGAATATCCCTAAAGCCGATTTACTCTACGATGAACTTTTGCAGGAATTATCGGATGATGGTTTGATATGAAACGAAAGCCAATCGGTGAGTTAAGAAAACAAATGACACCTGAACAACTAGCCGAGAGTCAAACTCGCGCTCAACTGGCGTCGTTGTATCTGACTCTAGCCAAGTTACGTCAATCTCTCGGTGTTACCCAACAAGATATGACGGATGAACTTGGTGTTGTTCAGTCTGCTTTGTCTAAACTTGAAAATCAAGAGGACATTCAAATTTCTACTCTATACCGCTATATTAAGGCTTTGGGTGGAACGCTCCAACTGGTTGCCCATTTCCCGGATAGAGATGTGATTATTTCTCAGTTCGAGTCTTAGTGAGAACAGCTTAGGGAATAGGGAATGGGTGTCATAGTGAAGAAAAATTAATTTTTCTTCAGAAAGTCCTAACCTTAGTGCGTAGTGCTATATGTGGTACAACATCTGTAGGGGCTCACTTTCACTACTATCTTTTCGGTTGCACTCATAAGTAACTCAACCCGCCCCGACTCAGGTTTCTACACTTCCCGTGAAAAGTAAGATGACTCATCCTATTTCCCCATCTTCCTCCCTCGGTGAGATTCTCAACCAGTGGATAGCTGGAAAACCACCCAATTCACAAGCTTGGCAACAATTAGTTGCAGCGGAACTAACACCACCAGAACGGGCGAAAGCCTTTTGGATTACGCCAGATAACGTAGCTGAAAAATTACAAGCGCGATCGCGTCTTTTTGAATCTATTTATTCTGATATTATAACTCTACCATTCTTTGCCGATAAAATTCAAGATAATCCAAGAAATTTAGAGTCATTTCAAACAACTCTTCTCCTATCGCTGTGGCGATTATGGTTACCCTTGGCGACCCATTTGGCGAACTATAGGGAACAGTTAAACCGTCCCTTAATTCAGGGAATATTAGGCGGACAAGGAACCGGAAAAACCACATTGGCGATTGTATTAAAATTAATTTTAGCTCAGTTAGGCTATCGCACCCTAAGCCTTTCCCTTGATGACCTGTATAAAACCTATCAAGAACGACAGCGCATGCAAGAACATGATCCGCGTTTGATTTGGCGAGGTCCCCCAGGAACCCATGATGTAGACTTGGGAATACAGGTATTAGATGAGTTGCGATCGCCCAATTTTTCAGACTCTATTCTGGTT
Organism: Coleofasciculus sp. D1-CHI-01; assembly: GCF_040218875.1. Classification (NCBI taxonomy): domain Bacteria; kingdom Bacillati; phylum Cyanobacteriota; class Cyanophyceae; order Coleofasciculales; family Coleofasciculaceae; genus Coleofasciculus; species Coleofasciculus sp. D1-CHI-01. Next base: position 10,863 of record NZ_JAVJQP010000015.1, on the reverse strand, counting down.
CCCCGCTTTGATAAATCAGCATGGCAAGGTGCAGGCGATCGCACAGATTTTGAATCGGTACAAAAGGCGGATATTGTATTATTTGAAGGCTGGTTTGTCGGCGTGCGTCCCGTGGCGGCGACTGTGTTTTCGGGGGCGACTCCAGCACCTATTGAAACAGAGAGCGATCGCACCTTTGCACGGGATATGAATGAACGACTGAAAGCGTATTTACTCTTATGGGAACGATTAGACCGTTTAATCGTACTTTATCCCATTGATTATCGCTTGAGTTTACAGTGGCGGCGTCAGGCGGAGGCGGAAATGATGGCGACGGGTAAATCGGGGATGAGTGATTCACAAATTAATGAGTTTGTCAAGTTTTTTTGGAAAGCATTGCATCCAGAATTATTTATTACGCCATTAATGCACAATCCCGATTGGGTAGATTTAGTTATTGAAATTAATTCCGATCATACACCAGCTCGCGTTTATCAACCTGGGGATGACTGATGAGTAAGACAAAAGGATGAAGGGGGAAGCAGGGGAAGCAGGGGAAGCAATGATACATTTTCCCTGATAGCGGTGCAAGGGTATGAAAGGGTTTTACCTTATGTCCTTGAAAATGAGCCAATGTTAATGTTTTTACAATACTTATACTCTGTTCCGGTTCCTCTGAGGGAAACAATAAGGGGGCAATCCAACCAAATAGAATCCCGCCAATGATGATAATTTCTATAACAATAAGTAGCGTATTTCGCTTCATATCATGCCTTCTGGGGATATGATATTATCTATCTTCACGCCGGACGAATGAACGCACTGTCTGAATCCACTTTTTAGGGGAATCCTCTGGACGATAGTTAAGCTTAAACATAGATATCCATAATGGCAATCCTCCTACCTTGGCACTGATTAGTAGGTGAATCGCTAAACATCCAACTAATATCACCCATCCAGTTAAGTGCAGATAATACCAGATATGATTTAATTCCCCATTGGGCAACCATTCTTCTTTGACCATACTACCAGTCACTAAGGAAAACGTAACCGCCAATAACATCACCGTATTCACAATCCGATGCAGACTATACCAACCAATAGGTTTACCCAGTTGTCTGAGTTTTTGAAACGAATCGGGTTGAACCAGGCGTTTAGAGCCTAAATGGAAACTGTATAAGGCAAATGCTGGCATTACGCCGAGGAGTAAAGTTTTGCCAAATGTCCCATGAATGCCAATAATACCCGGAATTTGCGGCAGAGAGAGTTGACCAAATCGTCCATCGTAGGTGTCATACACCCAGTAGGACGTGATGATGGCTAAAATGGCAATCAGTCCATTGATACCATGCAACAGTCTCAGAAGTAATGGTTGATAAGGGGTAGCACGAGACATAGTTCACGTTATCTCGATCAAAATATAGCCTTTTTGCCACGGCGATTAAAATCGCTGCTACACAAACAAAGTCCGCCTACGCGGACTGAATTAGTCACGCCAGTAGGGTGGGCATTGCCCACCAACATACCAGTCAGTATCATTCACATTAAGGTTTAAATGCCGAACAGCTTAACAGTTAGTTGTTCAGATTTTCTCCACATCCCAACACCCAGTCGCTTTTTTAGCGTTCTTACCCATCCCTTCAGCCTTATACGGATGGAAATTGCGTCACATGCGCCACGGCTTGCAAGGTGAGTTGACCTTCTTGCACCTCCAGATGATGCATACGTAGCGATATCCCTGGCATTTCAAAGTGACTCAAGTGTAATATTTTACCCGCCTTGGTTACTAAGGCTTGAGTGAGTTCGGGTGAGAGTTCTTTTCCTTGGGCGTATTCCACCTTCTCTAGGACAACACTGCGTCCGTCATCACTGACTCTCGGAGTCGTGGTGAACGAGACTCGTTGCGTTTGCTCACTTTGACTGAGCCGCACATCAGCATTAAGACCCACTCGACCTTCGGCTAACAGGCGACAATTTACCTGTTTGACGTTGAGCGTTTGCGGCTTACCGTCCACCTGAACCTGGAGTGAACGCAGCTGAGTCCCTAGCACATCGGAGTTGAAGGCACGGTTGAGGTCAGCTTGAGCAATCACAATCCGTGCTGTTCCTTCCGTCGGTTGGGTGAGTACAATATTACCCGTCAAGGCTTTGAAAGGAGCAACCGCAATGGTTTCTAACCGGATAGCCATCTCTTGCAGACGGATATCGTGTTCCATGATTAACCCTTCACCGTAAATGGCTAGGGATTCTAACTGACCCTTGGCTAACAGAGAGGGGTCTGTTTTCACTCGCACATCAAGTTTTCTGGCATCATCGAGTTGGCTGGACAGTGCCAGTGTTGCAATTCTGTTTAATGTTTCTTCTCCAAGGCGGTCTAGGGTTAGCACGCGATCGCTCCTTTATATCAGCCGTGTATCTTCTCATTATATTAAGAAAAGTTAATTCATGGATCTATTCTGGGTTAGAAACACAGGCAGAAATAACTAACCCGTTAACAAGATAGCAGAAAAAGCAGCTACCATAAGCCAAAAAGCCTTCAGCCCTCTGCCGTCGGACTTGGAGCCGTCTTGTACTACCTCACCAGAAAATGCATGGAAAAAGAACAACTACAAAATCTTGACCAGCAAGGGATTCAATTTGTCCGTATTCTCTGGTGCGACAATGCCAACATTATCCGGGGCAAGGCAGTCCACCGCAAAGTCTTATCAGAGTACCTTACTCATGGTGTGGGTATTTCTGCGGCGCAACAAGCCATTCCGGTCATGTATGATGCACCTGTGGCTGGGAGTGGGTTTGGACCCGTGGGTGAAATCCGTCTCGTGCCAGACTGGAGTACGTTGAACCCTTTACCCTATTGCCTAGGTCATGCCCGTGTCATGGGCGATATGATGCTTAATGGTGTGCCTTGGAGTCTTTGTCCCCGTCATTTTCTCAAACGCATGGTTGCGGAGGCGAACCAAGAGGGGTTAGAGGTGATTGCCGCCTTTGAGAATGAGTTCTATCTGTTGCAGCGCACTGCTGAGGGTATTGCACCTGCGGATGAAACTGTATTTGCCTCGACGATGGCAATGGATTTGCATCAAGGACTCATTGATCAGATGGCAGAAGCGTTAATCGAGCAGGGAATGATAGTTGAGCAATATTATCCCGAATCCGGTTCCGGTCAACAGGAAATCTCCATCCTCTATACCAACGCCCTCAGTGCGGCAGATCAACAGATTGCCTACCGGGAAACGATTAAAGCGATCGCACTCCAACATTATCGTATCGCTTCATTCTTACCCAAAATCTTTGCGAATCAAGCGGGTAGCGGTTGTCACCTGCACTTGAGTCTCTGGCGAGAGGGCAAAAATCTCATCCCCCATCCAGAGGGAAATGGCGAACTGTCCGATATTGCGCGTCATTTTATCGCCGGAATTCTGCACCATCTACCTGCTTTGATGGCACTGACAACACCCACCACTAATTCTTACCGCCGCCTTTTACCCCAGTGTTGGAGTGGGGCATTCCGGTGTTGGGGACTGGATAATCGGGAAACGGCTGTGCGCGTTCCTACGCATCCTGAACCCCCGAGTCCGTCTCATTTTGAATTCAAAACCGTGGATGCTACGGCGAATCCCTATTTAGCATTAGGGGCAACGATTGCAGCGGGACTTGATGGTATCCGCCAAGGCTTAGAATTGGGAATGCCTGTATCGGTAGATCCCGGTACGATGACAGATGCTGAACGCCAAGGGGCTAATATTGAACGATTGCCGAGTACCTTAGCCGAGTCGATAGAACAGCTTAGAAATGACTCGGTACTCCTCGACGCTTTGGGTGAGGATTTGGCTCATGTTTATTTGGCAGTCCGACAAGCTGAGTGGGAGGCGATGAGGGATTTCGATTTAGACGCCGAAGTCAAGCTTTTATTAGAGCGATATTGAATTACCTTCTGTAAGGTGGGCATTGCCCACCCTACTGTAACTTCACACAATTTTAATCAAAGCGATAAGCAAAACTACTTATACTAGAAATTAAGATGCCTCCCCTGCTCTCGGAGACAAGGAAGAAACACCAGAGCAATTCCAACGCTCAACCGGAGGTTGAACATGAGTATGAAAGAACTGGTTCACTCTCACCACCATTTAACGCTCAAAGAGATTGAATCGCTGCTCAAACCAGCATTTGATACCCTGATTTTAGTTACTGCTATAGCCTTTACTGTGTGGTTAGCTCTAGGGGTACAAATTGAACCCAGCTCAGGTAGTAGTAACAGTGTGAAAACCGTCACCCAATCTGTTGTTTGAGTTCCGCTATACCCGCTAGATCTGAATCGTTAATTGAGTATATAGAACACATGTACTGTCTTATAGTAGAGACGTAGCATGCTACGTCTCTACACCATGTATTTGTCTCTATCCAGTACCGCTCAGGATTTATTCAGAAACGCCTGAATTTGACCGATAGCCGCTGCTCCAATGTTGAATAAAGCCCAGCCTGCGGCTAAGAGGATAGGCAACAAGACAATGAGTAACCGCAAATCCATAGTTTCACCTACCTCGCTGTTATGCGTAAATTTTTGTGAAGGATTTTCATATCTATAATACAGTATTAACCAAATTATGCGCCCAAAAGTCAATAGGTAACCAGCTTTTTTTCAGCGTCTATAAGCTGGCTAGTCGCCGCCTTTCCATCGTGTCGCGCCCAATTCCCCTACACCCTACACCCTACACCCTACACCCCCTTAAATCAGGTGAGCTAAAACCCCAAATCTGTGCCTTTACCCCCATGAACCAATGCCAGCTTCTGGTAGCGCCGCGCATGTTCGATTAATTCAGCCGCCTCGGTTTCCGAAATATCGCGGACTTTTCGCGCCGGAATGCCAACCACCAGAGATAAAGGGGCAACATCTTTGGTTACCAATGCCCCAGCACCGACAATGCTGCCATGTCCTACCCGCACACCGTCTAAGATAATCGCACCAATCCCGATCAAACATCCCCGTTCAATATGAGCCGAATGGACGACAGCCCGATGTCCAATTGTCACATGGTCTTCCAGAATCGTAGGTTTACCTGGATCTCCATGTAAAATAGCACCATCCTGAATATTGGTGCATTCACCAATCTCAATCCGCTCGACATCACCCCGCACCACAGCACCATACCAGATACTGACTCCTGATGCGATCGCGACTTCACCGATAACCACCGCATTGGGCGCAACAAAGGCGGCTTGAGACTGATCAACAGCAGACCAATAGGAGGGAGTTGCAGGAAACTGGGAATAAGAATCAGTCACGATTGCCTATAAAACAGATGAGTGTGTTCGAGCGTATTCTATAATTGATGAAGCCACATATATATTATTTATACAGGTACTAGCGCAATCGCCGAATGAATGACGATACCTTAAACCCTAGATGATTAATCCTAGTTTACAGTACCCCATATTCGGTTCAGAGATTCAATGTCCTCACTGTCGGCAGTCTATTCCGGCATTGACATTGACCGATACCTATTTGTGTCCCCGGCATGGCGCTTTCGAGGCAGATCCCAAAACTGAAGAACTCATCCACTTACAATCAGGGCGTCATTGGCGTCAATGGCAGGGTGAATGGTATCGTCAGCATACCCATCCGGATGGGATTCGCTTTGAAATTCACGAAGCCCTTGATCGCCTGTACACTCAAGGCTATCGGGCAACACGGGTGATTATTGCCAGTCGCTATCGAGATTTAGTTAGTGCCTATCTGGAACGAAGTACCCCCTGGCGCGGACAATCGGAACCGGGGCGTCCGCGACTCTACGGCTTACCTGTGGCATTTAGCCCAGAACCAGAGGGCGATCCCTGTTGGGAAGTGATTAACTTCGATTTGGAAAAAGAGCCAGGAATTCCAGTACGCTATCCTTATTTTCGATTATTTGAGTGAATTGTCATTGGTCATTGGTCATTGGTCATTGGTCATTGGTCATTAGTCATTAGTCATTAGTCCTTTGTTTGCTTCCCCATCACTAAGTCGGGGCGGGTTTAGATATACAGTAGGGTGGGCATTGCCCACCAGCCTTAATGAGCATGGCATTCTTTCCAGCTTCCCTATCACTAAGTCGGGGCGGGTTTAGTTAAGTGAATGGTTTGAGTTAAAGTGTTATCAGTAAAACCCGCCCCTACAGAGATCAACAATTAAAATTATTCGTGAATCATGCATCATGCTTCAATTCGCACGGCTGATATTCATCGCGCGATCGCGTTCTACGAACAATTAGGGTTTACGGTTTGCGAACGCTTCACGGCGGGGATTACGCTAGCCTGTTGGATGGAGGGATTAGGCGGACGAATTGAACTGATTCAAATCCCGGAACCTAAAGCTGCACCGGATGCGTTTGGGGATGAACATTATGTCGGTTACTATCATCTTTCTTTTGATCTCACCGAAACAGTTGCCGATTTACCCAGTTGGCTAGAATCGCTACAACAGAGGCTAGCTGAGGCTTCGAGTCAAAATCCGGATCAGTGTCAGCCGCTGAAAATACTCCTAGAACCCACTCAACAAATTATCGGCGATCGCGTGTACGAGGTAGCATTTATTGCCGATACCGATGGATTACCCTTGGAATTTATCCGAGTCTTAGCAACCCGCTAATTTGTTCCAGACGTTTCATGCAATGTCTGGAACACCCATTGCTTAACCTTACTTTTCACGGGATTGGGAAAACCTCTCTCCAAACCTCTCTCCTACAAGGAGAGAGGCTTTGAATTCTCCCCCTTCCCTTGCAAGGGGGCTGGGGGGTTAGGTTTGATCTCGATTTTTCTAGATGGCGTGAAAAGTCAGATTGCTTAACGGGTGGATTAGAATTGTAGGGGCGCACCGACGTGCGCCCTAAGATATGTGTTATAGCCCTACGGGGATACGTTAGGACATTCCCCTGTTGCCTATTGCCTGTTACCTGTTGCCTTTTCACCCAATTGTATTGTCCTAACCTTAATGCGTAGTGCTATAAACCCTTACATAAACATAGCTTGATGCTCGATAGAAAGCGAGTATGACGAATGACATAAGACAAATGACGAATATTGAAGCATTATTAGATAATATCTATAATTCCTTTACGCCAATGCCGCTTCCTGCTGGTGATCCTCAATATGTGGAATGTCGGGAGGTACGGGGTGATGTGGAGATTGAACAAGATTTAGGCAAAAGTATTCGGCGTTCCAAAGACTTAACCTGTCAGTTGTATTCTGGGTATCGTGGCGCAGGGAAGACGACGGAATTGTATCGACTCCAGACATATCTGGAGAAGAAAAACTGCTTTGTTGTCTATTTTGCGGCAGATCAAGAGGATATCAGTGTCCAAGATGTTCAATACACGGATATCTTACTCGCCTGTACCCGCCATTTACTCGCCCAGCTTCAACAAGCCGATTCTACACCCATCGCCAACTGGTTACGCGATCGCTATGAGGATCTAAAAGACTTTTTTCTGCAAGACGTGAAGCTGGATAAGCTGACGATTGAAGCCCAATTAAATCAGTTTGCCAAGCTAACGGCGGCGATTCGCACCGAACCCAGTCAACGTCAGCAAATTCGTGAGAAAGTCGAACCCCATACGGAAACCTTACTTAAGGCACTCAATCAGTTTATTGCTGATGCTACCAAGACATTACCCGATGGCAAAACTCAATTAGTGATTATTGCCGATAACTTAGATCGAATTGTCCCGATTTTCCGGGAGAGTGGGCGCAGCAATCATGAGGAAATTTTTCTGGATCGTCATGAACAGCTTAAAGCTTTAGCTTGTCATATTGTTTATACGGTTCCCATTTCCATGATTTATTCCCGGTGGGCGACGGATTTAAAGGATAATTATGGCATTCCCCAAGTTCTGCCTTCGGTGATGGTACAGTGGCAAGATGGCAGTGTATACGAACCGGGTATTACTAAACTGAAGGAAACAATTAAACGCCGCATTGAACCGCATACCGATTTAGACTTAGAAACTGAAATTTTTGCCGAGCCCGACGTACTGGTACAACTCTGTCGCATGAGTGGCGGTTATATGCGAGACTTAATTCAACTGATGCAAGAAGCCACGAATCGAACCGATCAATTACCCATCTCAGCGCGGGCGGTACAACGGGCAATTGCCGAACTCCGAGATGTTTATCAACGGGCGGTGGAAGAGGATCAATGGCAGATTCTCGCCCAAGTTTATAAGAGTAAAGAAATTGGTAATGATAACCTGCACCGGAGTTTATTATTCAACCGTTGCTTATTGGAATATCGCTATATTAATCAACAAGGAGAAAAGCACACCTGGTATGATGTTCACCCGATTATAGTGGATGTGTCTAAGTTTAAAGATGCCCTAAAGCAAGTGGATGATGCCAATCGCCCCTGATTCATTACCGCCAGAAAGTTTTGATCAAGTCTACCGTCGGCTGTTCCGGGCGCTGCGGCGGAAGAAGGGATTTGGTTTATTTTTTGTGGTGCAATCTAATTATCGTCAGGTGAATCAAATTATTGAGCAACTGCGGCGAGATTTACCCCAGAAAAAAATATCTGTGTTGCCGATTAAGCGGGAAACCCAAAAAGTTTATGACCAAATTGCTGAACTTAGAGAACAAGAAGGCTTTGATATTTTAGTGATTCGGGGGATAGAACAGGCGTTGTATGAGTATGAAGATACTAAACGCCTCAGTGGTTGGAGTTCTACGGAAATCTATACCTATAGTTGGAAAGGTGTACCCCCAATTTTAAGTCATTTAAACCAACAGCGAGAACGGTTTGGCACAGATTTTCCCTGTAGTTTTGTCTTTGTTGTCCCTTCCTTTGTCCTAAACTATTTTATTCAGCGGGCACCGGATTTCTTTGATTGGCGATCGGGGTTATTTCATTTTCCGTTAACTGAGGAAGAACGGCAAGTTAGACTAAAAGAATTATCAACAGGAGATTTGCAGGAGTATTTAAAACTGACTCCAAAAGAACGGGTGATTAAAACTTTAGATTTAAATGATTTAATAGACGACAGCAGTAATAGTCCAGAAACAAAAGCTAATTTACATTTTGAGCATGGCTTACTGTTTTTAAGCGGCAATAACTATGAGAAAGCCATAGCTAGTTTTGACCAAGCCATTGCCCTCAATCCTGATTGCTATCAAACCTGGCAAAATCGCGGCATCGCATTAGGAAATCTCGATAGATATGAGGAATCTCTAGCAAATTTTAATCAAACCATTGCCCTAAATTACAATGACTATAACGCCTGGTTCAATCGCGGCAACGCATTAAGAAATCTGGAGAGATATGAGGAAGCGATAGCCAGTTATGACCAAGCTATTGCCCTCAATCCTGATGACTCTAGCGCCTGGTTTAATCGCGGCATCGCATTAAGAATGCTGAAGCGATATAAGGAAGAAATAGCCAGTTATGACCAAGCCATTGCCCTTAAGCCTGATGACTATAAAGCCTGGTTCATTCGCGGCGTCGCATTAAGAAATCTGGAGAGATATGAGGAAGCCATAGCCAGTTATGACCAAGCTATTGCCCTTAATCCTGATAACTTTAGTGCCTGGTATATGCGCGGCGCCGCATTAAGAAATCTGAAGAGATATGAGGAAGCGATAGCCAGTTATGACCGACTCATTGCCCTCAATCCTGATGACTATCTAGCCTGGTTTAATCGCGGCATCGCATTAAGAATGCTGAAGCGATATAAGGAAGAAATAGTTAGTTATGACCAATGCGTTGCCCTCAAACCTGATGACTATCAAGCCTGGTTTAATCGCGGCGTAGCCTTAGTAAAGCTAGAGCGATACGAGGAAGCCATAGCTAGTTATGACCAAGCAATTGCCCTCAATCCTGATAGCTATGAATCTTGGTCTATTCGCGGCATCGTATTAATAATGTTAGGGCGATACGAGGAAGCAATTACCAGTTATGACCAAGCCATAACTCTCAATTCTCATGACAAAAAGCCACGTCTTGTCTTAATCGTTCGCTTCCTATTAATGACAGTTGTCTTTTACCTCTGTTTAATCGGGCATTGGTCTATTTCATCAATAACAAAATTCAAGAAGCCAAACGACTCATCTAGAAAAGCTTAACCTGCTGTAATGGCGATAATACTCAAGAAAAACTCTACATCGCGATTGGCACAATAGCACTAGGTCAAAAACAAGACGGATTGCAAAACCTGCAAGACATTCTCAGCACTCTAACTCACCCTTCAGAAATCGGTGTCATTCGTGGCGGCGTTCTCGAATCGGCGGAACTATTAGCCCGCTATCCTGCTCAATTTCCAGGAATTGACCAAGCCTTAGCGATGCTAAAACAAACTTTGCACCATGAATAGGTTGGGTTGACAAAGGAAACCCAACTGATTAGAACAAGCAACAGAATATTACCGATAATATTGGCTACAGTTTGAGGTGGGTTATTGGTGGGTTACGGCGGATATTTCATTAAAAGATTACTGAAAAAAGGGGATAACCGCCTAACCCACCCTACCGACAGGGTACAGGTATTTTGATGGATTATAACCGTAGGGGCGCACGCCGGGGTCCCTTTCCCCTCCACCAATATACGTTCGATTTAACCGTATGGTATCCTGCGTAAATCTGTGAAATCTGTAAAATCTGTAAAATCTGTAGGGGCGAGTCGCTGCATCAATGGGCGGAGGAAGAATTAACTTATCTCGACTCGCCCCAGCATCAATGTGCGGTATTAGATATTACCAATACCCACCGGAGGGCGACCCGACATAATTAGGGGCTGCTGAATAAGTCTTGTGGTGAGGGGGAGCTGGGGAAGCTGGGGAAGCTGGGGGAGCTGGGGGAGCAAGGGTACATTTTACCTGAGCAAGGTGATGCCATACTTATGAAGGATGCTACCCCATTTCCTTG
>NZ_JAVJQP010000003.1:0-15489 GCF_040218875.1 Coleofasciculus sp. D1-CHI-01 | reverse complement strand
ATAGCGCTAAAGCGCTTACTACAAACCCAGTTGGTAGTGAGGACTTTAGTCCTCTTGATCAATAGCGCTAAAGCGCTTACTACAAACCCAGTTGGTAGTGAGGACTTTAGTCCTCTTATCAATAGCGCTAAAGCGCCTACTACAAACCCAGTTGGTAGTGAGGACTTTAGTCCTCTTATCAATAGCGCTAAAGCGCTTACTACAAACACGAGGGAATAAACAATGATTGCAACAGAACAATTTTTAGACTCAAAATCTGCCCGCTCTTATGATCAGGAAGGATGGAAACGGGGGTATCAATCTCAACCGAATGAATATGAGTATTGGATTGAGGACATTGAAGGAGAAATTCCGCCAGCGCTGAATGGCACATTATTTCGCAATGGTCCGGGTTTACTGGATATCCATGGTCAACCCCTGCATCACCCCTTTGATGGGGATGGTATGATTTGTGCGATCGCCTTTGATAAAGGTCGTGCTTATTTCCGCAATCGCTTTGTCCATACTGAAGGCTTTCTCAAAGAACAAAAAGCCGGAAAAATGCTGTATCGCGGTGTTTTTGGTACGCAAAAGCCTGGAGGGTGGTTGGCGAATGCGTTTGATATTGAAATCAAAAATATTGCCAACACGAATGTGATTTACTGGGGGGGTAAACTGTTAGCCCTTTGGGAAGCGGCGGAACCCTATCGGTTAGATCCCAAAACCTTAGACACCCTAGGGAAAGACACTCTAGATAGCATTTTGGCAGAAGGCGAAGCGTTTGGCGCTCATCCTTGGATTGACCCAAGCTGTAACCAAGATGGGGGTGCGCCTTGTTTGGTGAATTTTGCGATTAAACCGGGTTTTTCCACGAAAATCACCATTTATGAATTAGATGAAGCTGGGACATTAAAACGGCGTAAGTGTCACACGGTTCCGGGTTTTGCTTTTATCCATGACTTTGCCATTACACCCAATTACTGCATCTTTTTCCAAAATCCTGTCACCTATAATCCCGTTCCCTTCCTGTTGGGATTAAAAGGGGCGGGTCAATGTGTAGAGTTTAAACCCAACGCACCGACTCGGATTTTAGTGATTCCGCGTCATGGGAATAAACCGATGCAAGTTCTGGAAGCTGACGCTGGGTTTATCTTTCACCATGGGAATGCGTTTGAGCAAGGGGAGCAAATTTGTGTGGATTCGATTTGCTATGAATCATTAACTCAAGTAGACTCAGAGATAGATTACCGGGACGTGGATTTTGATGCACTTCCACCCGGACAACTATTTCGATTTACGCTGAATTTAGCAGATTCTACGGTACAACGACAGCGACTATTAGCCCGTTCCTGTGAGTTTCCCTGTGTCCATCCCAATCATGTGGGACGCCCTTACCGTTATGTGTATATGGGAGTAACGCATCATCCCACCGGGAATGCTCCACTTCAAGCGATCGCCAAGTTTGATGTTACCACAGGAGAGGAACAAATTTGGAGTGCAGCCCCCCACGGCTTCGTCAGTGAACCGATTTTTGTTCCCCATCCTGATGGGAAGCGAGAAGATGAAGGTTGGGTGTTGACGTTGGTGTATGATTCGAGTCACCATCGCTCTGATGTGGTGATTTTGGACAGTCGAGATTTGAGCCAAGGCGCGATCGCACGATTACATCTGTCGCATCATATTCCTTACGGATTGCACGGAAGCTGGACTTCGACAGTATTTTAAGATGATTTATTGGTCATTTGTCATTGGTCATTAGTCATTTGGTTGGGGCGGGTTTTGCAACCCAGCTAGGGATAACAATCAATATTAGTCCCTAAACCCGCCCCTACACACAGACGCGCCATGGCACGTCTCTACATGACTCCCCCAGCTTCCCCAGCTCCCCCACACCTACAAAGCTGCTCAAATATTTCCGCCGTGTTCCACTAGGGTTCAATCGCTTAAAATTATGAATATCCATAGCTAATCTTATTGTCCAAATCTTAACCACATCCAAAACAGGTTAAAACTAAATCTGGGCGATACCGAAATAATTTTGGTGGAGAAGGGTATGAAATTTAGCATCGTCATCACAACTCATAATCGCCTCACCTTGCTCAAGCGGGCAATTGACAGTGCGTTATCTCAAACGATACCGTGCGAAGTAATTGTGGTGGATGATGGATCGTCTGATGGTACGGATATGTATGTCCAAGGGCGACGGAAAAAACTCTTGGACATGGGTAATACCCGTTTAATTTATCATCGAAATTCGACGAATTTGGGTCACTCAGGAACGGTTAATCAGGGTGTAGCATTAGCGACAGGAGAATGGGTAAAACTGGTGGATGATGACGACTACCTTACCCCTAATTGTATTGAAGAAATGGTGAAGGCGATCGCAGGGCGCCCAGATGCTGTCATTTGCTCCTGTCGAGCCATTCAGGTCAATGAGAATGAGAACGAAATCAGCAGAAGTCGGCAGGTTGGCAAGGGAACACTTGTATATATTCCCCAAGCCGAGATTCATTACGCTATGCTGTTGGAACTCTTGCCATTTGGCACGCCTGTACAAGTAGCCTTTTCTCGTTCAGCTTTCCTGAAGTCAGGAGGATGGGATACAAGATTTGACACTAATTATGATGATATTGATTCATGGATTAAAATTGCCCAATTTGGCGATGCCATTTTTATAAATAAATGTCTGGCTTACCGGACAGTTTGGCATGGATCATTTAATAGTAAGTTTACCTTGGAACAACGTTTAGATATTAATCTCATAATCAAAGAAAAAATTTATTTTTGTATTAGCGAAAAATATCGTCATAGTTTGCCAAAGTTGTCAGAGATAAAAACGTCAATTCGATTGCATTGGGGATTTGTCGCGATCAAAAAAAGCAAAATAATTAGTGCCATAAACATTTACTTAAAAACGGATTTTTCCATAGCAGCTTTAAGGCTGTTTCTTAAACGATTAGTTGCTAGAGATTGCTTGGATAAATTATTAAAAGAGTCTCAGGTAACGCCCATTTTATCCGTGCGTGAACATAACTGAGTTATTTAAACCTAAAGGTGGCTTCAGGAAGCAAGTGCGACCGTATCTGCCCTAACCCAGACAAAATCCATAACAACGGGCAAGGGTTTTGATGTAAAATCAATAGTCCGTCAAACGAAAATGCTTGTAGCAAGGGAGATACTTCTATGACCCGGATGTATTACGATGCAGATGCTAACTTAGACCTACTCACTGATAAAACAATTGCAATTATCGGCTATGGGTCTCAAGGTCACGCCCACGCCCTGAATCTCAAAGAGAGTGGCATTAAGGTGATTGTGGGTCTGTATCCGGGCAGCAAGTCGGTGGCGAAAGCGGAGTCAGCCGGATTAACGGTTCATTCGGTTGCTGAGGCGGCGAAAGCGGCGGATGTGATTATGATTTTGCTACCGGATGAGGTGCAGAAAACGGTATACACTGCAGAAATTGCCCCGCATCTGAAACAAGGGAATGTCCTTGCCTTTGCCCATGGGTTTAATATTCACTTTGGTCAAGTCGTTCCCACACCTGATGTAGATGTAATCATGGTGGCACCCAAAGGACCAGGGCATTTAGTGCGACGGACTTACGAACAAGGAGAAGGTGTTCCTTGTCTATTTGCCGTGTATCAGGATGCCACAGGTCAAGCTCGCGATCGCGCTATGGCGTATGCTAAAGGAATTGGTGGGACTCGTGCGGGTATTTTGGAAACCTCATTTCGGGAAGAAACGGAAACCGATTTATTTGGTGAACAAGCTGTATTATGTGGGGGTTTGAGTGCCTTAATTAAAGCGGGATTTGAAACCTTAGTGGCGGCGGGTTATCAGCCAGAGTTGGCGTATTTTGAATGTCTCCACGAAGTTAAATTAATTGTGGATTTGATTGTGGAAGGTGGTCTCGCTAATATGCGCGATAGTATTTCTAATACGGCTGAATATGGCGATTATACTCGCGGACCTCGCATCGTGAATGACCAAACCCGCGCCGAGATGCGGAAAATTCTGCAAGAAATTCAATCGGGTCAATTTGCCCGTGAGTTTGTCTTGGAAAACCAGTCAGGTAAACCTGGATTCACCGCCATGCGGCGTCAGGAAGCTGAACATCCGGTAGAGGAAGTGGGTAAAGATTTACGGGCAATGTTTAGCTGGTTGAAGAAGTAGTTATTGGTCATTGGTCATTGGTCATTTGCTAATTTCTTGAAAGACAATTGGCAAATGACATCAACCTTTCTCCCCTAGCTCTCCCTTCCCCTCCGCACCTCTGCTCCTGTGTTTTTAATCACCTCTGTTCTAATTGTTCAACTTCCTTTTCCGTGCGTTCGTTCGGGTTGGTGGGATTCCAGTCGGGAAATAACCCGACTAAGAATTGATTGATGCTGGTGCGGGTGTTGCGGCTAGCATCATCTAGCGGTGCGGGTAGGACGCGATCGCCTAGCGTGATAAACAGCAATGCTAATATCAATAGGGGTCCTAGAAGATTTTTGAAACGCATAATTTTCCTCCCAGTCGCATCAATGAATTGTGCATACTGCTAGTTTTCCCCTAGGTCAAGATAAAACCAGCATTTTTTGATAATTCTTTACATTTTAGTCAAAACCAGGTTCCCTTGAGCCTAGCGTTGGGTCAAGTCAGGGCGGGTTTAGTTCAGTTAGCGGTTTGAGGCGGAGTGTTATCGGTCAAACCCGCCCCTACACATTTCCCAAATCTCCAAATCTAGACGCTGGATCAGATAGTGCGCTATGATTATAGGCTGTGATTTTTTTACAAAACCATGAATGCTCAAGAGGTTATTCGCTCCATAGAAGCGGAACAGCTTAAATCAGACTTACCGACAGTCCATGTTGGTGACACAGTTAGAGTCGGTGTCCGTATTCGCGAAGGGAACAAGGAACGGGTTCAGCCCTACGAAGGTACCGTGATTGCCATGCGTCATGGTGGCATCAACCAAACGATTACCGTGCGGCGTATCTTCCAAGGTGTTGGTGTAGAACGGGTTTTTATGCTCCATTCCCCCCGAATTGCCAGCATTAAAATTGTGCGACGAGGTAAAGTGCGTCGGGCGAAGCTCTTTTATTTGCGAGAGCGTGTGGGTAAAGCGACTCGGGTTAAGCAGCGCTTTGACCGGGGGATTTAGATTTTTTTGGATATTGGCTTGGTATTCATGCCCTCATTGCGTTACACTAAGTAAAGCAAAGGGGATAAATTCACCTCTACCAGCCAACCCAAGCGCTCTTAGTTCAGTTGGTAGAACGCAGGTCTCCAAAACCTGATGTCGGGGGTTCAAGTCCTCCAGGGCGCGTTCTGAATCTATAAAATATGAAAAGGCTGGGGGAGCATCAGCGGTTCTACCCAGATCTTGTCAACTTCACGGATGAGTGAAGCAGGTTAATATGAGTTATGAACGCTGGGTTGAACAGCTCTGATAATCAGTAGAAGGGGGAAGTCAACTATTGTGGCAAAGAAAACTAAAACGGAAACAGAGTCTCAGCAAAAAGCCTCTGGGTTTAATGTTGTAACGTTTCTTCAAGAAACCAAAGAGGAACTCAGTAAAGTCGTATGGCCCTCTCGGCAGCAACTGATTAGCGAATCGGCTGCCGTGTTATTGATGGTCGTTCTATCAGCCACGCTAATTTATTTAGTGGATGGCTTATTCTTGTGGGCATCACAACAGGTATTTGGATGAGTTTTGCAGCAAACGAATCATATGATGATCGCGATTCACAGCTCCAAGAAGCCCCATCTGGCCGTTGGTATGCGGTTCAGGTGGCATCCGGCTGTGAGAAGCGGGTAAAGACAAATCTAGAACAGCGAGTGCAAACCCTAGATGTCGCTGACCGGATCTTGAGAGTTCAGATTCCCCAAACCCCGACGGTAAAAATCCGTAAGGATGGGTCTCGCCAGCACTCTGAAGAAAAGGTATTCCCTGGCTACGTCTTGGTCGAAATGGTCATGGATGATGAAAGCTGGCAGGTTGTCAAAAACACACCCAATGTGATTAATTTTGTAGGGGCAGAACAGAAACGTCGCTATGGACGAGGGCGAGGTCACGTTAAACCTGTACCCTTGAGTCCAGGAGAAGTCGAACGGATCTTCAAGCAGACCGAAGAACAAGAGCCAGTGATTAAAGTGGACATGGCTGTTGGTGACAAAATCATCGTGCTATCAGGTCCGTTTAAAGACTTTGAAGGCGAAGTGATTGAAGTTAGCCCCGAACGCAGTAAGCTCAAGGCGTTACTCTCCATTTTTGGGCGAGATACGCCTGTGGAACTCGAATTCAATCAGGTGGAAAAAACAGGCTAAGCATGGCAAAAAAAATCGTTGCAGTTATTAAGTTGGCGCTCCCGGCGGGAAAAGCCAACCCTGCTCCCCCCGTTGGACCAGCACTCGGTCAACATGGGGTGAATATTATGGCGTTTTGTAAAGAATACAACGCCAAGACCGCCGACCAAGTGGGAATGGTTATCCCCGTGGAAATCTCGGTGTTTGAGGATCGCAGTTTTACCTTTATCCTCAAAACCCCGCCCGCATCGGTGCTAATTAAAAAAGCAGCCGGGATTGAAAAAGGCGCCAGTGAACCCAATCGGCAAAAAGTCGCCACGATTACAAAGGCGCAACTGCAAGAAATCGCCCAGACGAAAATGCCTGACCTCAATGCTAATGATATTGAAGCAGCCATGAAAATCGTCGAAGGGACTGCCCGGAATATGGGCGTCGCGATCGCAGAATAGTCCCTGGGTTGAGGTTTAAGTGCCATCAACCCGCAATTGAAGACCGTTGTCAACCTAATTTGGGGGAGAGGCGAGACGCTTCGTTAGTCACCCCAGGAGAGATAAATGCCCAAAAAACTATCACGTCGATTACAAGAATTACAAAGCAAGGTCGAAGAACGACCTTATGAACCGACAGAAGCCCTGAAGCTGTTAAAAGAAACCGCAACGGCAAAATTTCCTGAATCTGCCGAAGCCCATATTCGCTTGGGAATTGATCCCAAATACACCGATCAGCAACTGCGGACAACCGTATCCCTACCCAAAGGAACCGGTCAGGTGGTGCGAGTCGCCGTCATTGCCAAGGGCGAAAAAGTCACCGAAGCGACTAATGCGGGGGCAGATATTGCCGGTTCGGAAGAATTAATTGGCGAAATCCAAAATGGGATGATGGATTTTGACCGCTTGATTGCCACACCAGACATGATGCCCCAAGTGGCGAAGTTAGGACGGCTCCTCGGACCCAGGGGCTTGATGCCCTCACCCAAAGGCGGTACTGTTACCTTCGACCTAACTCAGGCGATCGAAGAATTCAAAGCAGGTAAACTTGAATTTCGTGCCGATCGCACAGGCATCGTTCATGTTATGTTTGGTAAGGCTTCTTTTCCGGCGGAAGATTTGTTGGTTAATCTCAAGTCTTTGCAGGAAACGATTGACCGAAATCGTCCCTCAGGCGCGAAAGGTCGCTTTTGGCGCAGTATATTTATCAGCGCGACCATGGGACCGGCGATTGAAGTCGATATCCCTAGCTTACGGGACATGAAAGCAGCTGAAGCTGCGTAATCTGAACCGTTATTTTTGCAGTCTACAATCCAATAATTGATTGGCTTGTACCAAAGACAGCAGGTGTTCATCACTTAATATCCTGCCGAGGTCAACGCCCGAAGTATCCACTGTCACTTTACATCTAAACCAAAGTACAGGTATTAAAGATACTCAGCGTAACCCCGGCATGTCCGGGGTTTCGTTATGGCTGAGGGCAGGATTTTCCAACGGACAACTATGAAAGGAAACAAGGAGGTGAAACAAGAATGGGCAGAACCCTGGACAACAAAAAGGAAGTCGTCGCTGATCTCAAGGAACTCTTGAGTGATTCGCAACTCGCCATCGTCATTGACTACCAGGGACTTTCTGTGGCGCAAATTACCGATTTGCGGAATCGGCTGCGTCCCACAGGCACAGTCTGTAAGGTCACAAAAAATACCCTGATGCGGCGGGCGGTTGAGGATGATGAAAACTGGCAACCCATAACCGAATTTTTGGTCGGTTCCTCCGCCTTCATGTTAGTCAAAGACGACGTAGGCGGTGCAATTCGGGCATATCAGGACTTCCAGAAAGCCACCAAAAAAACCGACTTCAAGGGCGGCGTGATGCAAGGTCAAGCCCTGAGTCAAGACCAAGTTAAGGCAATTGCCGACTTGCCGTCTAAAGAAGAACTCATCGGACAGGTTGCGGGGGCGATTAATTCCATCGCCACTAAACTGGCTGTGGGTGTCAACGAAGTTCCGGCTTCCTTGGGTCGCTGTGTCAACGAAGTTCCCGGATCACTGGGTCGCGTTTTGCAAGCGCTCTCCGCTCAGAAAGAAGGTGGCGGTTAACCCCTACCTGGAATGTCAAAAAGCTTACCCTTCGACTACGCTCAGGGTGACACGTAAACAATCAAACAAAGGAGTTTATTCATGTCTGCTACAACCGACGAAATTTTGGAAAAGCTAAAATCCCTGACGTTGCTGGAAGCGTCGGAATTAGTTAAGCAAATCGAGGACGCCTTTGGCGTTAGTGCGGCTGCTCCTGCGGGTGGCATGATGATGATGCCCGGAATGGCAGCGGCTGGTGCGCCTGGAGCGGCGGCGGAAGAGGCGGAAGAGAAGACAGAATTTGATGTCATCTTAGAAGAAGTTCCCGCTGATAAGAAGATTGCTATCCTGAAAGTCGTGCGAACCATGACTGGGTTGGGACTCAAGGAAGCCAAAGATATGGTCGAGTCTGCGCCCAAGCCGATTAAAGAAGGGGTAGCAAAAGAATCCGCAGAAGAAGCCAAGAAGCAGCTTGAAGAAGCTGGTGCTAAGGTTTCCGTGAAATAGAACTCTGTCGGGGCAAGTCATGAATTGCCCCGACAATCGATAGATTGAATTCATCCCCCGGATCAACATGAACGGGGGGTTTTTTTATTTTTGGGTTGGAAAAATTTAAATCGCTCAATCCCTTGATGAGTCAGTGTTTTTCTTCACTATTGCCCATTGCCCATTGCCTATTGCCTCTCCCCACCACAAGACTTATTCAGCAGCCCCTATATATGATGTCGGTACACAGACAGATCCCCGACTTCTTCAAGAAGTCGGGGATCTTGCTTTGCTTACAGCTTACAAACTCTCCCCTTGTCAAGGAGAGGGAATTCTCATCCGGAAAAAATAAAAAAAAATGTGACAGTTAATCAATAGTCTACTGGCTGCTCACAAACTATGAAAAGCTAACTATAATTTTCCATTCTTTTAATAATATTTACCTTTGTTTCTATGTTTATGGGAAAATTTAACAAAAAACAATCAAAGGGTTTTCCTGAAAAGCTGAATCCTTAAGATGTCTAAGGATTCTCCGCAAATTCATTTATCAAAAAATCGCTAAACCTGGAACATTGACTCGATTAAAAACGACTTGAATAGTAACAACGCAACACTACACCCTACCTATTGATGGATGTTACTATGAAACGCAACCTTAAGTCTTTTGTTACCTTTTCAACCCTAGCCGCTACCGCGATCGCGCCTGTTTTATTATCGGCTGATATGGCGTCTGCCAAGCCCACGGGAACTGATGCCAACTATATTGGTGCTGGTGTCGCCGCAGGGGTGACCAACGGTGGACAAAATAACGATGCCGCAACATTTGGCGGGAATATTCAAGGTCGTGTAACGACTTCAAAAGCGCCAGTTTCTCTGCGCGGTGCTGTTCTATTCAGCGATGATACCAGCGCCATTATGCCAATTGTTTCCTACGATGTTCCGGTCACGAACAACGCTAATGTTTATGTAGGTGCGGGCTATTCATTTATTGAAGACGATGGACAACCAACACCATTAGGAAACAAAAATGCGCCTGTGGTAACAGTCGGTGCTGAAGCTCAATTTGGTCGCAATATTGTGGTTTATGGCGATACAAAACTCGGTATCGAAGCCTACGAAGATAGTCCAGCGTCTGCGGTTAGTATCCAAGCGGGTGCGGGTTACCGCTTCTAAACCATAACGCTCTGGTCAACTAACCCTGTAGAGACGTAGCATGCTACGTCTCTACACTACAGATTTTTCTGTTCAGGAATAATATTTAATAAAAATTAATAAAGATAACCCCATAAAAATGGCGGATATCTTTACCATAAAATTACAGTAAACTTTGTTCACCAAGATACAGTGCGGTTAAACTTGAAATAGAAAAGCAGCGTAACCAAATAAAGAGGTAAAGATCATGACTACTGAACTCAGCCAAGTTTTATCGATGATTTTGATTGTTTCTGTTTTCTCGATTGTTCTGTCGCCAGTATTGTGCTGGATTCTTCCCACTCGCGCTCCCAAAAAAACCGTGTAGGAAGGGTGTTGAACCAGCTATCGGAGTCTTTAACGCTACATCGACAGACTCTCAACTCTGTTCCATATACACATAAGGTACGAGAGAGCAAGGAATTCATCAGGGTCACTATTTCATGAAACTTATAGGTCTATTAGCCCACCGTCTCCCGGTGGGTTAATTGTTGATTTGACCTAAAATGTATAAAAATCGCCAGACTTGTCAGAGTATAGTGGGAAGAACATTCCGTTTTGGGAACCATTCTCGGAACGCCGCCGATGTATCACAAGCTCAAACAACTCTGGCTAGCCATTACCAACCACCAAGGCGATAACTATCCGCGATCGCCTAATTCTCCTCTGCAAACTCCTATCCCCCTGTCATTGTACCCTGAGACTCAATCCCAAGCCGACAACGCAGACGAGATCCAGGACTTAAAACGGATCAATCAGCAACTGCGGCGCGAGATTGCTGAACGAGAACAGGTTGAGCAGGTATGGCGAGAGCGAGAGGCTTACTATCGAAACATTGTCGAAAATGCCAATAGCCTGATTTTACGCATCGATACTCAAGGTACAATCACCTTTTTAAACGAATTTGCCCAACAGTTTTTGGGTTACCCGGAAGCAGAAATCCGGGGACGTTCAGCGGTGGAGACGATTATTCCAGAAACCGAGACATCGGGACGGGACTTGACTACCCTGATCCAAGACATCATTCAACACCCCGATCAATACCGCTACCACGAAAACGAAAATATCCGGCGGGATGGTAGTCGCGTCTGGGTAGGGTGGACGAATAAAGCGCTCATCGATGGATCGGGACAAGTGACAGGTATTCTCTGTATTGGTCACGATATCACCGAGCGTCATTTAGCTCAAGACGCTTTGCGCTTGATGAATGAACAATTGGAACAGCGAGTTGCTGAACGCACAGCGGCGTTAACCGTAACCAATGAGCAATTGCGCCAGGAAATTACTGAACGTCAACGGGCACAGGAAACGGAACAGCAGTTAATCGCTTCACTGCAAGCGGCGAAAGACCAGTTACAAGCGATTTTAGATGCTGTACCCGGATGTGTGTCCTGGATGGGGACAGATTTAAAGTACCAAGGCGTTAACAGTTATCTAGCTAAGACATTCGGATTATCCGCCGCAGCATTTGTGGGGAAGGAACTGGGGTTTATGAATTCCACCCCCGGATTTAAGGACTTTATTGCCCAGTTTTTTGCTAGTCCCCTCCAGGAAGCCAAGCGAGAAATTGAAACCTTGATTGGTGATCACTGTCGGTATTATTTATTGGTTGCTCAGAAATACCAACAGGGTCAAGCCGCTGTCTGTGTCAGCGTGGATATTACTGAACTCAAACGCACCGAAGAGGCGTTGCGGTTGAGTGAGGAAAAGTTTGCTAAAGCCTTTCGCTGTTGTCCCAACTCGATTACGATTAGCACCTTAGCAGATGGACGGTATATCGAGGTCAACGAAACCTTTATGCGGTATTCTGGGTATGAACGCCAAGAGGTGATTGGTCGCACCGCTGAGGAATTAAATATCTGGGTGCATCCTGATGATCGCGATCGCATGGTTCATAGTCTACAGCAGCACGGAGCGATTACGAACCAAGAATATGAGTTTCGCACGAAATCGGGCGAGATTTTAATCGGGTTACTGTCCGCTGAAATTATCCGCTTAAAAGGTGAACCCTGCTTACTAGCACTTACCCATGATATTACCCAGCGTAAACTCGCCGAACAGCGACTTAAAGAGAGTGAAGTTCAATATCGGGCAATTTTTGAAGCCACGACGGATGGCTTAATTATTAGCGATTTAGACGGACAACTGGTAGAGGTCAATCCAGCCGCGTGTCAAATGCATGGCTATTCCTATTCCGAGTTTATCCAGCTTGATCCCGAACGTTTTATTCATCCGGACTCCCATTCAATATTTTACGAGTACCTTACTGCGGTTAGACAGGGGGTTCCGTTTCAGCGGGAAGCGGTGGATTTGCGTTCCGATGGGACGCCGTTTCCCATTGAGGTACGGGGAACCGGGTTTATGTACAAAGGAAAACCCCATCTTTTAGCCGTGGTGCGGGATATTACGGAGCAAAAGCAAGCCGAAGCCCGGTTACGAGAAGCGGCTGAACGCGATCGCTTGTTGGGAGAAATTGCGGCTCGAATTCGCAGATCCTTGGATCTGAATGAAATTCTGAATACGACTGTGGCAGAAGTGCGCCAGTTTCTGCAAGCGGATCGGGTTCTGATTAGTTATATGGATGGGATGATGCATGGCAAAGTTGTGGCGGAATCCGTGGCGGATAATTTTCCCTCCTGTTGGGATTTAGCGGTAGAAAATGATGAGTATCTTCAGGAGTTAATTGCTTTATTTGAACATACTGATGTGCAAGTTATTAACGATACCGCTCTTTTGGAAATGTCCCCGGAACGCACCGAATATTTGGTGCAATTTCAAGTGAGAGCCGCGTTAGCCGTGGCGATTGTCGTGGATGAGCAAATGTATGGCTTATTAGTGGCGCATCAATGCACAAGTCCGCGTCAGTGGCAACCCTTGGAAGTGGATTTACTGCGCCGTCTAGCGACACAAGTGGCAATTGCGATTAAGCAGGGACGATTATACCAACAGCTTAGCGAACTGAATACGAACTTAGAGCATCAAGTCGAAGAAAGAACGGCACAATTGCAGCAAAAAATGCAGGAACTGCAAGAACTGAATCAACTCAAGGATGTGTTCTTACATGCGGTATCTCATGATTTACGAACACCGGTGATGGGGATGTTAATGGTGCTGAAGAATGTACTTAATAGTTATTCGTTTACTGAGAACCAAGAACCTAGACCCAATGACCAAGGACATCAGACAATTCCAGTCTCGCGTTCTATTGTAGAGCGGATGATTCAAAGTAGCGATCGCCAGCTTAATTTAATTAATTCGTTATTGGAAATTCATGCGGCTGAATCTTATGGGATTCCTTGCGAGTGCGAACCATTGCAATTGAGTCAACTCATTCAAGAGATTTTGACAGAGTTGCAACCGTTATTGGCAAAAAATCAAGTGACGTTGACTAATCAAGTTCCCGATGATTTACCGTTTGTGAGTGCTGACGCCAAGCAATTGTGGCGCGTGTTTGAGAATATAATCACGAATGCGATGAAACATAACCCGCCCGGAATTCACCTAACCCTGAGTGCGACGGTGGTGGAGGATACTGTTGAAGGGGAGAAAGTGCGCTGTGCGATCGCGGATAATGGGGTAGGGATGGAACAACAGCAGTGCGATCGCCTTTTCGATCTCTACTATCGCGGCGCTTCTTCTCGCAGTTTAAGTGGTATTGGCTTAGGATTGTATCTGTGTCGGCAAATTATTAAAGCACACGGCGGCGAAATTGGTGTGATTAGTTCTCCAGGAGAGGGAACAACTTTTTGGTTTACGTTACTCGGAAGTCACGGCTACACTAATGTATGCGAAACCTTCCCGAAGGGTAGTCCGCCTACACGAACTGGATTATAAAAGGGATAGTCAACCCGAATTTGCTATGAATCGACACTCTAAAAATTTTGACGATGCACTCGTACCCGTTTAGAAGGATTTTGCTTCTGCACCCAGATTAAAAATTTCTGCATTTGAGGTTCATTTTTTAGCTTATCCAAAGAATTGAGTTCTTGGGATAAGTGGGTGTTGTCAAACAGAGAATGGATCTGCCGATGACAAGCAGAACAAATCATGGCGGTGGGAATTGTCTCGGCTTTTTTCTTCTTTGCCTTCTGTCGAGGAATGAGGTGATGAATCGTTAAACGTTCAACATCTCGTTCACATAATTGACAAATCATCGTTAGTGGTAAGCTATTACAGACATTAAAGGGAAAGCTTTACAAGTGCATCTTTGACGGCTGACGGCAATTGTCGCAGAATCTTGCCTTTCTCCCGGTCAACAGCCACTAACGTCACCCGACCGGTTACATAGAGTTCTTTACTATCGGGCGATTGAATCTGGTAATCCCAATAGATGCGAACGCCGTCCATATCTGTCATCCGGGTTTTGACAATAGCGGTTTGACCCATGCGAAGCGGACGATGATAACGCACAGAGAGGTCAACCACGGGTAATTCACATCCCATCGCCACTAATTCAGCATATTCGATGCCGATAGATCGCAAGCATTCCACCCGGGCTTCTTCCATCCAGGTTATATAATTACCATGCCAAACCACGCCTGCATAATCACTGTGGTGAGGATGTGCCCGCACCGGATATTCAAACCAGTGTTCGGTTGTGGCGGTCAAAGAATGACTTTGGATGGCGCTGGTGGGTGGAAGTTGAGCTGAAGATTGAGAATTGTCAGACATATTGCCACACTAAGCGAGAACGTAACTGTTTCACTACCTAGATAACACAGGAGTACCCGTAAACTGCAAGCGGGAATAACCGACATCATGAGGTGTAACAGGAAAGGCTTTCTTCGTTTACCTCTGATCACTTCTAGTAAATTCCACTACTTATTACAGTAAGCTATAAGGATATTTGGGCATGATTTAGGCGAAAAATAATGCACAATCCCTTCCCAGGAATGAACCCCTACTTGGAGTTGCCAGACCTGTGGCATCAAGTCCATAATCGACAATAGAAATACTTTCTCCTAAAAATAAATCTGCCAAGGATGGTCGAGAGGCGTATCAAAACAAACGCCAGAAAATTTTGGCATCGACAACCAGTTTTGTTGAAATTGATCTGCTCAGAAACGGTAAAACCATGCCAATTATTGGGGAGACTAAGACTGATTACCGTATCTTGGTTAGTCGAGGATATTGCCGACCGAATGCCGATTTATATAGCTTTGATTTAAAAGAACCGATTCCAGCGTTTCCTGTTCCCTTACGCCCAGATGATCCTGAACCTATAGTAGACCTACAACAGTTACTGAATCAGATTTATGAGCGGGCTAGATTTGACCTAGCGATTGATTATTCGCAATCCGTAAAACCCGCCCTTGCACCTGAAAACGCAATCTCCCGCATTTCTCACAAGTTTTGCTATCTGAGTCGTCGAAACCTTTACCTGGAGTAGGTTTCGAGCATTTTTGACCGACACTGAATTTTGACAGAGTGTTGAAAGCCTTATTCTACGGTTAATCCAGGGTGTATGAGCCTTT